>JAQVPT010000018.1 GCA_028701945.1 Bacteroidales bacterium | reverse complement strand
GAACAATATAACATTCGAACATTCAAACAATCGAAGTTAGAATAAATGTGATGGCACAGAATCACTGGATCAAAACTTTAAGAGAACAAGTATTCAGTAATGTTGGTAATCGGTTAATTTAGTGTTGATTATATGTTTATTGATAGCAAAACGTTTTTGAAGTAAGAACAATAGAACATTCGAACAATTGAAGTTAGAATAAATGTGATGGCGCAGAATCACAAATTAAAGTTGGTGTCAATGCCTGTGAAATAGGCTTACCGATTACAGCTTTCAGATTCTAATAACCAAGGTTTTACACGCATATTTATTAAGCCTGAAATTTTTTCTTTAATGCTAAACTTTTCGTTCTCAGCGCAAATATTTTCTTCAACAAGCGTTTCAGTAATATTGACGCTTGCTTCTTCGAAATCTGCCATTGCCAAAATAGAATTCTTTACTGTTTGATAGTTTAACTGGCTCAATGAAAGGTCCTGTGGGTCAGCATTTAACATTAACCCAACTAATTTGCTAAATTCTCTGATTTCGGTATCGCTATAAAAAACGAAATTAACATTACTGCTAACATTAGTCTCTTGCAATAAACTAGCTATCATATTCCGCAAAGATTCTCGTATGCAGTATGAAAGTTCGGTTAATTTAATATCAACACAAATATCGTCTTAAACTGGTACTTCAATCACAAAGTTTATGTATTTTTTTGGTAAAAACACATACCCATATAATTCAATTAGTCTTTTTGCTGCTTTTAATGACACATTAAATTGGTTGCTCACATCTTCCAATATTTTTGAAAATCCATAATTGATTTTATTATAATGTTGAATGTAATTATCGCGATAAACAGATATATGTGTTTCTCTTTTATGAAAAGATATAATTACTGTTTCTCCTCCCCTTTTTAAGTCTTTTTTGTTTACAGTGAAAGATGCAAATTCAGAAAATGGAATAACAGCCGAATATTTTATTTCTAGTTTTTTTAAAGCAAACATTAAGTCTGTATATTTTTGAGTGCTATTTTTTAGTATTGTTTTCCTGACATAATAATTCTGTAATAAAGGTAAAGCTGAATAATCTAAAATTCGCTTACCTTGAAATAAAAACTCTGATTGCTCGGAACAAACCTCATATTTACACGCATTTTGCTTAAAATATGATTTGTAAGTAAGTTGTTGATGCGTATTATCGTTATTCTGCCTTTTAGTAAAGGATTCAACCGAAGTTTGCACAGAATAATAGTCCTCACTAAGAATAAACACACATTCTGACTGATCAAGCTCGAGTTCTTTTAACTTATTATTTATTAAAGTAGCTATTAGCTCTCCAGAAATTTGACGCATAGATTGTTCCTCAAAACTAAGGCCCACAGTAAGCGTTTGCGAAACAAATAAGACAGAATTATCTGTGATGAAAACATTAACCGAATTTCTCATAACTTAATATTTTTTTAGTTTAACTTAATTTTATTGACAAATAATGCAATAATTTATTTGACAAATATATCTTGATAATCAAATAGATAGGAATAATTAAGCTTAATTTTTGCATTAAAATATTAATTAAGTGCTTAATTAAATTAAAAAAAATTTGCTTAATTAATTTCAATTGCTTAATTTTGACAAAACGTTTTTAAGTAGTGGAATTTTCGTTTACAAAAGAACCTGGTATAATACTGATAAAGCA
This sequence comes from Bacteroidales bacterium, assembly GCA_028701945.1. Lineage (GTDB taxonomy): Bacteria > Bacteroidota > Bacteroidia > Bacteroidales > ML635J-15 > Bact-19. The sequence continues at coordinate 20,589 of JAQVPT010000018.1, read as the reverse complement.
TTTGATTTCGATGATGCCTTATGGTGTTGATATGCACGTATATTTTGCTACAATAAACCAGAGCATTTATAAGGCAGTTTACCTGAAAGGAAAGCTCAATCAGTATGAGGTCTCTGACGATTCTGAATTAGAAAAAGTTTTTGAGATTAGAAAACCAAGAAAAAATCCTTATTCCTGGGAAATAAACCGTGATTTGCTTACTCCTATTGCAGAATTAAAATCAAAAGCAATTCAGTTTAATATTAGTAATGAAGATGACCACTCAATTTTGAGTATGCGTTTTAATTCATATTCTGACAACAATAATGATGTTGTTTTTATCAGTTTTAAGCCTGAATTAAGTTTTTTTGGTATTGAGGGCGGACGAATTAGCATGAATACAGAAAATAAAACCTTGATTGCTAATATGCTTTATAAATCTTCGATAACAGTTTTAGAACAAGCTCAAAAGGATTTGCAAAATTTAAATAAATTTGCCGATAAAACAAAAACGACTATTAATAGCGTCAAAATTAGCAAGAATAAACTGAAACACTTACGCGACGAGCATCATAGAATAATCGTAAGCATTGCACAAAATTTCATTTCTGGTTTCTCAGCAAAGTATTGTGTAGATTTTGTATTTACTGATGAATGCATTGAATCATTAAAGAATTTTAGCTCTAATTTGCCCCGTTTGCAGAAAATAGTTGAAAATGCAGCCCAATATGCCTATAATCTAAATTCGTTTGGCAAAAACAAAACCATTATAATTGAGGAAGAGTATCTTGAATTTGACAGTTCTGATTTAGATAAAAAAGCTACCTACGAGACACCAACAATAAAAACTGAGAGTAGTCGCAAACCGAATAAAAAGGAAAGAGCTGCTGCGATGTTAGATAAAATTGAAATGGCAGTAAAACGTGTAATGGCAAATAAAGAAAGAATTACTGGAGTTACAGTAGGCAAAGCATTTGAAACACCAATATCAGCTGCTGCAATAACAGATTATCTAAGAAAGCATTGTGATGAGATTAATGAAATACTCGCTTTAGACCACAGTCTTTATCCTGAATCCAGATCTCGCTTTAGACCACTTCAAAACATTATTCCTGAAAAAAAAAGCAGTAGTAAATCTGCATGACATAATTTAGATGTTTTTGAAAAATTTAAAATATAATTCCATACTTTTCAATTCATCCTCTTCTATTCTGTAAGCAATATTTTCACAAAGATATTTAACAAGATCAAAATAATTAAATAAATCTGAATTTTGCTTAGCGATTTCTTCTCTGTTTACAACTCCTTGTTCGAGCACTTTTTTAAACTCTGATATATAATTATCATCAGCTTTGCCGTTAGTTACCCAAACTGCATAAACCGATGGCAAATTGCTGAATTTAAACCACTCTTCAGCTAAATCGTAAACATAATTAAATTTATTTAAATTTTGAAGGGCTTTATCTCCAATAACAAGAGCCGCCGTTGCATCTTTTATCTTGCTAATATAGTTTGGCTCAGAATTTAGAAAATTATAGTTCTTTTTCCAATAATATTTAGATAATATCTTTAAATATCCATTTGAGGATCGCGACTGATAATCTAAATACACATCTTTTATCTCATCTAAAGGAACCTGCGACATCAAAAGAACAGAATTAACTTTAAACTTTGATGCAAGACCAAAACCTGCAATTATTGAAAGATTGGGTAAATCGTTAAGAGCACCAATAGGAACAAGTCCAATATCTGCTTCTCCGTTTTTAAGTTCATTTGCACAGCCTGCAGGATGGCTTTTTGTTATAATAGAAGTTTTCCTTATAAAATCGGAGTTTTCGAGAGCAATTTTATAAGGTAATGTATTTATGTATTCAACATGCGATATTCTTATCATCGTATAAAATATTTAATTCACAAAAATACAAAAGATGTCAAGACTTATCTTTAAATAAGTTATGAATTATAGATTACTGTAATATATTATAAATAAACAAGCTAAAAGCAATTTCATTCAAAAAAAAAGAATATATTTGCTTAGCAAATTGTTACAACTTACTATTATGAGAAAACTAAGCATTTTTTTAGCGTTTGTATTTATTACGACTGTATCAGTTTTTGCCCAATATAGCACACTTGGTACTGATTTTTGGTTGGCATTTATGCAGAATTTTGATAATCCAGCAAATACGTTTATATATATTACCTCTGCATCCGGGAGTACTGGCACAGCAAGTATGCCAGGCACAGGTTGGACATAAAACTTTACGATTGCTGCAAATAGTTCTGTTTTAGTAACGATTCCCACCACCCAAATCGCAGCTATTGAAACCAATAATACTGTTTTAAACAAAGGCATACACATCACTTCAAATACTGCAATTGCAGTTTATGCAGCGAATCAACGATCCGCTTCATCCGATGCAACACTTGTAATGCCAGTACACGCATTAGGCGACTCATATATTGTCAATACTTATTCTACTTTTAGCTCAGAGCCTTCGATGTTTATAATTGTTGGAGTTGAAGACAACACCAGCATCGAAATAACACCCTCGGCAGCAATATCGGGAGGTGGTGGAGCCAACGTGCCGTTTACCGTAACTGTAAATCAAGGTCAAGTCTATCTTGTAACAAGTATGGGCGATTTAACGGGTACAAAAGTCAATGCTACTAACGTTGGCAGCTGTAATAATTTTGCAGTTTTTGCGGGAAATAGATGTGCCAATGTTCCGCTTTCCTGTACCTATTGCGACCATTTGTATGAACAAATGATACCTCTCAAAGCTTGGGGTAAAGAATATATTACCGTACCTTTAATGACAAGGAGTTCTGCTACATACAGAATATTAGCTTCTGAAAACGGTACTATAATTAATATTAACGGAGGAGCTAATATTAATCTAAATGCTGGCGGTTTTCACGAAGTGGCATTACCAACAGCATCATTCATACAAGGAAACAACCCTATTTCAGTTGCTCAATACAGTCAAGGAACATCTTGTGATGGCGTAGTCTCCGACCCTTTTATGATAATGCTGTCTCCTATTGAACAAACATTAGAAAGCATAATTTTTCAAGCATTTAACACTCCAGCAATAAACCAATTTTACACAAACATTGTCTGCAAAACACCATATACAGGAACAGTAACTTTAAATGGGTCTGCCGTAACGGGTTGGGCAACAGTACCATCAAACACTGCATATTCATTTGTAAAGAAAAATGTAGCACAAGGGACACATAGAGTTGCCTGTCCTGAGGGCATATTAACAACAGTCTATGGTTTTGGTGATGTAGAATCTTATGGATATCTTGCAGGTGCAAATATACAACCACTAAATGTTGACTTTAATATAATTGTTGGCAATGATTCTATTTACTACGAAGTTTATCAGGATACACTTAATTGCGAAGAATCCTCAAATGGAGTTGGTTTTTATAGCAATGGAGTAGGAATATCAGATGTTTGGTTTGATTTTGGAGATGGTAATACAGCAACAGGTACTGATGTGTTTCACATTTATGAAAACTCTGGTACTTATGCGGTAACAATGTACTTTACAAGGGATGCAAGTTGTATGGAAGAATCTCTTAGTTTGTTTGTACATGTTTCAAATTCTTTACCTCCTTTCAATTTTATCAATGATACACTTATTTGTAATGGTGATCCGTTTGTTATAAATCCTAATGTTACTGGTGTAGATTTCTTATGGCAAAATAATGCTACAAGTCCCACTCTTACAGTTTCGTCTTCGGGAACATACTCATTGACAATCTCCGATGACCAAGGCTGTTCGGCAAGTGCTAGCGCAGATGTTACCTTCATAAATATAAGTGCATCTATTACTTCTACGCCAATTACTTGCTCGGGCATAACAGATGGTGAACTCACAGCAAACCAAACAGGCGGAACAACTCCTGTAACATATAATTGGAACACTGCACCGCCTCAAACAAGCCAAACAATTACAGGACTTGGCGTTGGATCTTATACTGTAATTGTGACTGACAGTAACGGCTGCTCTGCAAGTGCAAGTAATACATTAACAATGCCCCCATCACTAAACGTCAGTCTTTCTGAAATTCATAACGAATCGTGTTATCACGAAAATGACGGTAGTGCAAGAGTTGTTGTTAGTGGCGGGACTACTCCTTACACAATTGAATGGAATCCTGCCAGTGTTTACGGATTTGCACCTACAAATTTAGAACCAGGAACATATTTATATACAGTAACAGATGATTATGGTTGTTATGGCACAGGAAGTTTTGATATTGCAGTAGCAAACAATATTCACGTCAATGTAACGCAAGTCAACGCAGGTTGTTTCGGAGAACCCGTAAATGCAAGCGTTACTGCTTATGGAGGCACCGGAAATTTAAACATTATTTGGGATGATGGTTCTACGTCTTACATTAATAATAATATTCCGGCAAATACCGACTTCGGTTTTACAGTTACAGATGAAAATGGCTGTACAAAAACAGATATAGTACACCTAAATTCGCCTGACGAATTAATAATAAATTCAGAATCTAATCATATAACATGTAAAGGAGGCCAAGACGGTGCTATTACAATTAATATAACAGGGGGTGTTACACCTTATATCACACTATGGAATAATGGACTAAGTGAGAATATTTTAAGCAATTTAGATGCCGGCAATTATAGTGTAATAGTAACAGATGCAAATAATTGTACTGTTTCTAAATCTTTTCTTTTAACGGAAGCCGACCGAGAACTCAGTCTTGACTTTGCTTCGAGAAATGTAACCTGCTTCGGTTATCGCGACGGATCTATGCTATTAACTGCTACTGGAGGCATACCACCTTACACTTATACTTGTTTTAACACTTATCAATTTTATCAAGGAGCAAACCAAACAGGAATACCAGCAGGAATATATACTGCAAGAGTTACAGATAATAATAATTGTATCTTTGATACAAATGTTGTTATTACAGAACCATCCAAATTAATCGCCGAATATTTAATATCAAATCCAAGTTGTATCGGCAATAATGATGGCACAATAGAAATATTTCTTACAGGAGGCGTAGAACCATATTATTACAAATATGGCAATAACCTTATTGATTTTCCATATATTTCAAGACTTTTTGAAGGAGAATATACAGTTGAAATATTTGACTCCATGCAATGTGAAGTAGATTTAGGGCTTGCAATACTAACTGATGTGCAGATAGATTGCATTAAAATACCAGATGCATTTACTCCGAATGGCGATGGTATTAATGATACGTTTATTATCGAAGGAATGGATATTTTTCCGACAGCTTTACTTGTGATATACAACCGATGGGGACAATTACTATATAGTGCTGAAACTGGTCAAGACTGGTGGGATGGCAAATATAAAGGCAATTTTATGCCAACAGGTCCCTATTTATACATACTTGACTTGCGAAACGGCACTAAAAGTTATCAAGGAACAATTACAATAGTTTACTAAACTATCTATCGAAATATTTTATCAAATTTGGAGTTATATTATTAACTTTGTAAAAATTTTAATTATGAACTTCGAGCTTAAAAACAATATAAATAACTTTTTTTTAATCGCTGGTCCATGTGTTGTCGAAAACAAAGAAATCACTTTTCAAACTGCAAAACATTTAAAAAAAGTTTGCGATAAACTTGGAATTCAGTTAATTTTTAAATCATCATACAGAAAAGCGAACCGGTCGTCTGTTAATTCTTTTTCAGGACTCGGTGATCAAAAAGCTATTGACATTTTAAAGGATATCAAAAGTCAGCTTGATTTACCAATTTGTACAGACATTCACTTACCCGAAGAAGCGGCTTTTGCGGCACAAGTAGCAGACATTGTTCAGATACCAGCTTTTCTTTGTCGCCAAACAGACCTATTAATCGCTGCCGCTAAAACAGGTAAGTATGTAAATATTAAAAAAGGTCAGTTTTTATCTCCAGATGCGATGGAGTTTGCGGCTAAAAAAGTTGTGGGTGCAGGGAATAATAAAGTAATGCTCACAGAACGTGGAACTACATTTGGATATCAAGACTTGGTCATTGATTTTAGAGGAATTCCTAGGATGAAACAATTTGGATACCCTGTTGTGCTAGATGTTACACATAGTTTGCAGATACCAAACCAAAGCTCGGGAGTAACAGGTGGTCAGCCCGATATGATAGAATCTATGGCAAAAGCTGGCATTGCAGTTGGGGCAAATGGTTTGTTTATTGAAACACACCCCGATCCTTCTGTCGCAAAATCAGATGGTGCAAATATGTTAAAGTTAGATTTAATCGAGGACTTGCTTATCAAATTAGTAAGACTAAAAAAGGCACTAGTGCTGTAAGAAGGACTTCGTTAATTCTGCATCACAGTCATTGGGAGCGTTGAAACTCCAATTATTGTTTTATAATCCCTAAATCTTGTTGATTAAAACTTAGCGGTAATAAATCCGAAATCGAGCTAAACTCTAAAACATGTTTTTCTGACACTAAAAGAATCCTAATATCATTTTTATATCTCATTTCAGTTTCAGCAATCACTTGCCTGCATGAGCCACATGGCGAAATAGTTTGAGGGACAATTCTATCGTTCTGATCAATAACAACAATTACAATACTGTCTACAACACTATTAGGATAATTAGCATTCGCATAAAATAAAGCAACTCGTTCGGCACATAAACCTGAAGGATAAGCAGCATTCTCCTGATTATTTCCAATGACAATCACTCCATCATCAAGTAGCACAGCTGCTCCTACCCTAAAATTAGAATATGGTGCATAAGCATTTTTTGCTGCTCCAAAAGCTTTCTCTACAAGATTTTTATCAATCTCTATAAGATCACTATATTCTAGTTCTTTGTACTTAATTTTTATTTCTCTATCTTTCATAAAGCAGTATATTTATTCAAAATTACTAAAAATTTTTAATCCAAACTAATTGCTATCAATTATTATCAATTCACATCACCTCTTAAAATCACATATTACTGAATTACCAATGGCTCTGAGAACTACTAATCGAAAACTGTTAATAAATCAAATTATATAAAAGCTTAAATAAACACAAAATATTAAACATTTATTACCTTTGCAAAAAAAAAATATGTTTGAAGCTTTACAGGCAATGGATGGAGCCACACTTAATTTTACTCCGGGAGGCTTACTCATCCTTAATATCACTATCGCAATTATTATGTTTGGTGTAGCTCTTGAGATAAAATTATCTCACTTCAAAGAACTCATAAAAAGCCCCAAACCAATAATAGTAGGTGTAATCTCACAATTTCTATTGCTCCCATTACTAACATTTTTATTAATAATGGCATTTTGGAACAATATTACTGTTGGAGTAGCCATGGGTATGATACTTGTTGCGAGTTGTCCTGGTGGCAATGTTTCTAATTTTATTTCTTCATTAAGTAAAGGCAACACTGCTTTGTCTGTCTCATTAACAGCAATTGCAACCATATCAGCAATTGTTATGACACCTTTAAACTTTTATCTGTGGGGAAAAGCGTATAATACATTAGGCCCATGTGCTAATAATTACTTATTACAAAAATTAAGCATCGATCCTATTGACATGTTTAAAACCGTGATAGTTTTATTAGGAATTCCTATTGTAGTTGGAATGCTTACAAACCATTTTTTGCCAAAATTGACCGATAAAATTAAAAAACCTATCAAAGCATTTTCTATCATCTTTTTTATGGGAATGGTTGTAATAATGTTTGCAAATAATTATGATTATTTTGTAAAATATATCGCATGGGTATTATTAATCGTATTTATCCATAATGCTGTTGCAATAAGTTCTGGATTTGGTTTTGCAAAACTATTTAAACTAAATTATCAAAACGCAAAAACTATTGGTATTGAAACAGGCATTCAAAATAGCGGTTTAGGTCTTGTTTTGCTTTTTAATCCAAAAATATTTCCACAAGACCTCGCTCTTGGCGGAATGATGATAGTAGTAGCATGGTGGGGAATTTGGCATATTTTATCAGGTTTAAGTATTGCAAGCGTATGGAGAAGGAAAAAGAATTAAAAAAATATATACACCTTTATAAAGATTCCAAGTCGTGGAATCTGTTAGGAGTGTATGTAAGACTAATGCACAATTTGTTTTATAAAAACATAATTGTTGAGGGACAAGAAAACATTCCTAAAGAAGGGCCGCTTATCTTTGCTCCTAATCATCAAAACGCTCTAATGGATCCTTTAGCAGTGTTAGATACAACTAGGAAACAAATAGTATTTCTTGCCCGATCAGACATATTTAAAAATAAACTTATAGCGAAGATTCTTATTTTTCTTAAGATATTACCTGTTTTTAGAATAAGAGACGGGAAAGAAAATCTGACAAATAACGACCTCACGTTTGATATAGCCTCCAGAGTTCTTGAAAGCAAACAATATATTGGTATTTTTCCCGAAGCTCGACATACTGACAAAAGAAGACTACTTACTTTAAAAAAAGGAATTCCTCGTTTAGCATTTATGGCAGAGGAGAAAAATGACTTTAACCTAAATCTTCGTATAATACCAGTAGGTATTTATTACAGTAAGTATAACCGAATGCGTAGTGTCTTGCACGTAAGATACGGAGAGCCAATATTTGTTAGCGATTTTAAAGAAGAGTATCTTGAAAATCCGCAAAAAGGAATGATAAGTTTGCGTACTGCAATGGACGAAACCATCAGACCCTTAATAATTGATATACGCAGCATCGAGCTATACGACACTTATGAAAGCATCAGAAGACTTTATGTTAAAAATCTTATTCGAAGGTTTAAGTTGGGTAAACTGACACAAATAAATAAATTTAAAGCAGATAAAATAACAATTAAGGCACTGGAATTATACGAAAAAGACCATCCCGAGAAAATGCCAGAGATTAAGACGAAAGTTGAAGAATACGAGGCTCTTAAAACAAAACATAAACTCTCCGACCAGTCAATTGAAAAACCATTCCTAAGCCTTTTTAGAATAATTATTAATACTTTTATCTTGTTTATAAGTCTGCCAGTATTTATTTATGGTTTGGTTAATAATATTTTCGCATATTTTCCACCTAAAATTCTTGTTCTAAAAATAAAAGACAAACAGTTTCATAGCAGTATAAAATTTGGTTGGGCCATTTTTGTTATTCCAATAGTGTATGCTATTCAGATTCTAATTATTGCACTTATTATTCCAAACTTTTGGATAGTACTTGCTTACGCTATTTCATTACCCATCTTTGGACTCCTTTCAAGAGTAATGTGGGAATGGTTTGTAATACTCTTAGAAGACTACCGCCTTTTTAGAATAAGAAACAACAAGCCTTCAAAATACAAAGAAATTAAAAATTTACATACTAATCTTATTCTAGAACTAGATTTAATTGTAACCCATTGGAATAGGAAATCGGAATAATAATCGTTCACCAGTTTTTTTTAATAATGTTCTTCTATTTATCAAAAATATTACAATATTTAATCTCACCAAGTGTGTGGATAATAGTTCTTTTTGCGTTATCTATAATAATAAAAGAGAAGCCACTTAAAAGATATCTTGCTATTGTTTCGTTCTCTCTTTTGGTATTCTTTACAAATCCGTTTATTTTTCATGAATTCATGAGAGCATGGGAACCTGAAGCTGTCAAAAAAACTGAACTAAAGAAAAAATATGATTATGCCATAGTTTTATCGGGTATGATAACCTACGACTGTAAATATGACAGGATTAACTTTCAGTCTTCAAATGACAGGCTTATGCAGGCGATAGAATTGTACAGCGAAGGATATTGCGATAAAATTTTTATTACAGGTGGTTCTGGCGAGATATTTAACCAAGAATACAAGGAAGCAGAATTATTAAAGAACTTTTTGATTTTAATGGGAACACCCGAAACAGATATATTGATAGAGAAAGAATCTAAAAACACTTATGAAAATGCTGTGGAGTCTGCAAAAATTCTAAAACCAACAGAAAATAGTACTTCATACCTCTTAGTAACAAGTGCTTATCACATGAGACGAGCAGCTGGCTGTTTTTCAAAACAAGGGTTTGAATTTGATATTTATGTTACCGATAGATATTCTGGAAAACGCAAATTTACTTTGGATCAAATTTTTGTTCCCAAAGCCGAAGTTCTTGATGGATGGACGCTTCTTATTCACGAGGTTACTGGTTACTTTGTTTATGGTATTATGAACTACCGTTAACTAAGCTGTCAGCCCATAATGTCCGCTAACGTCGTTATGCTCACCTTGATAATCAGCCACTTACAAAAGTAAGCTCCTGACAATCAAGGCTCGCAAGCCTTGTTATCGAAGTTTTCTTATCAGACACTTACGGATGCAATACAGAATCACAACGGCAAAGCCCTCATGCACTGCATTGAGCGGAGTGATGTAGTAAGCGAAGTCGAACCTGCCGAAATAAGCATAGCGAGTAATTTTATATTTTGGAGTAAGAATAATAGAACCTATAAACAACACCTTGTGTCCTTTGTGGATTCTTAGTGTCCTTTGTGGCTTATTTTTTTATTTTTACCACAAATGGGCATAAGGAAATTGCACGAAGAGCATAAAAATAAAAGCGAAACTCACTGGATTACAGAATCACAACGGCAAAGCGAGTAATTTTATGAGAACAGAGAACCGTTTTAAGTAAATTAACAAATAATTGTTGTAAACTTCTGTAACAGATTTTACTAGCATTCGTTTTTTAAGCTTATTTTTGTTATAAAACTATATTGTATGAAAATCACTATTTATATCATATTTGCGTTGCTTTTTCTTTCGTGTAAAAATGCAAATACAGCTAGCACAGAGAGCAGTTTAGATAATCAGAGGCAAATTTCAGACACTACAATTTATCCTGGTATTTATGATACGGATACCTATATTGAATTAGTTAATAATAAAAACATTGCAATTGTAGGAAATCAAACTAGCGTTATTAACAACACTCATTTAGTAGATACACTTATATCCCTTAATCAAAATATAGTCAAAGTATTCTGTCCTGAACATGGTTTTAGAGGCACTGCCGATGCAGGAGCAAAAATTGATGACAGTACAGACCCTCAAACAGGACTTCCAATTATTTCGTTATATGGCAATAATAAAAAACCCTACGATGAACAGCTTACAGACATTGACATTGTAATATTTGATCTTCAGGATGTTGGAGTAAGATTTTACACTTATATTTCAACTCTTCACTATGTAATGGAGGCATGTGCTGAAAACGATATTCCTTTAATAGTTCTTGACCGTCCAAATCCTAACGGACATTATATTGATGGTGCTATTCTGGACACAGTCAATAATCGCTCATTTATTGGAATGCATCCAGTTCCTGTGGTTTATGGGATGACAATAGGTGAATATGCTCTGATGATTAACGGAGAAAATTGGCTTAAAAATGGTGTGCAATGTGATCTTAAAATTATCTCTTGTAAAAACTATACGCATAAAAGTAGATATTCACTTCCGATTGCCCCCTCTCCCAACCTTCCCAATGACAGATCCATAGAATTATATCCCAGCTTATGTTTGTTTGAAGCAACAAATTTGAGTGTAGGCAGAGGAACAAACAAACAATTTCAAATAATTGGACATCCATTATTAAGTAAAGTGGTGGAAGCAAATTTTACATTCACTCCAGAACCGAACAAAGGAGCATCAAATCCTTTATTAAATGGAGAACTATGTTATGGTTTTGATTTATCTGAGGATTATTCTATTTTTGAATGGCAAAATGACCAACTTAATATAAACATCATATTACTTCTTTATAAATTATTTTCTGATAAAGATAAGTTTTTCAAAAAAAGCAATTCCATAGACTTACTGTCGGGAGATACTGAGTTTCGCTCTCAAGTTAGGAATCAAACTTCTGAAAAAGAAATTCGCGATACTTGGGAAGACGGGTTGTTAAAGTTTAAAGAAACACGAAAAAAATATTTAATATATGAATAAGACATTCAACAAACTGATATTAATTGCGACTATTTTTTCAGTTGGATTTTTGACCTTCTGTAACGACCAATATGAAAATCATTCGCTTGCAATAAGGAACAATACTTTGGATGAGATTCAAGTTGATCGTCATTACAGTGGAAGCATTCAGGTACGAACAATAATGATTGCTCCTGGCGAATATGGTAAGTTTTATGAAACTTCCTCCGAGTTGTGGATAACCCCCTCTATTGAACTTGAAAAAATTTGCGATTCACTTGTTATCACAGGGCTTAAAAATGATATCCCATTCAGAATAATGTTTTCATCAAATAGCACAAAGGACTATTGTAGTTCTCCATACACTTCTGATGCCACATGGATAACAGAAATTATTGTAAAGGAAGAACCTAAGTTTTTAGGTAAAACTTTAGAGCATTACTATATACATATTTTTGATATTAATCCGTCTTGTATAAGCACAAATAAATAGTGTATGCAAGGAAGACGGGCGTTATCTTATTCCGTTAGGTTTGGGAAACGATAGTTTTAGAACAACTGATCCCAATATTAGTATCAGTAGAAATAACCAAGAGACTCTATTTTTGGTGTTGATTATTTGTACTTTAAGTATATTTCGCAAATTATTTTCCTGAGACCACACAGAATTATCAGCAATTTTATATTTTGAGTATAATTTAAAAAAGATACCATCATAAATCCTCTAAGGTCAGTTGTTATGAGTTGGGGTGCATAAAACACTAAGCGGGCATATAATCTTAATCAGATTAAAGCGAAACTCAAGAATGCTTAAGAATCTCGGATAGGAACAACTCTTTTTGTTATGAATATAATGAATTTCGTAAATATTCTAAATCTGATTTTCTGAGGGAACCCTAATTAGATGAGTTATTTCTAAATGCAGAATATGCAATAATAGCAACAAAAAACACAATTAAAATCTACAATTCTAAAAGATTACATATATCTTTGGACTATAAAACTTTAATTTTGGTTTTTTATAAAATAGCGTAATTAAATAGAAAGATGAAAAAGCAACTCCCATTTTACCTTTTTGTACTAGGTCTTTTATTAATACTAATAAGTCCAACAATTTTATCTGATGGGATGTTTATGGACGGGCTTATTTACTCAACAATAGCAAATAATTTAGCAAATGGAATTGGCACATTCTGGGATTTACATTTTTCTTCGACCTGTATGGCCGATTTTAACGGACACCCACCACTTGCACTTGGGTTACAAAGCATTTTCTATACTATTTTTGGTGGAAGCAGATATATTGATAAGATTTATTCCTTATTAACTTTTGTAATCGTTGGACTTGTTATTCTACAAATATGGAAACATTTAGGTCTTAAAAATGCTTGGTTCCCATTGTTTATTTGGTTTTTAATTCCACTTGTACCATGGGCTATCTCTAACAATATGCTCGAAAACACCATGAGCATATTCACAAGTCTTTCTGTCTTATTCTATTTAAAAAGTCAGAATAATAATAAATATTTATTTGTCCTTTTTGCTGGAATAATGCTTGCTTTGGGATTTCTCACAAAAGGATTTGTAGCTTTTTTTCCATGGACATTCCCATTTCTATTGTGGCTATTAAAAAGAAAAGAATCATTTCTTAGTATGACGTTTGGTACTTTAGGAATAATTGCATTTACGATAATTCCTTTGATTATCCTAGTAATATTATGGCCCGAAGCCAAAATAAGTCTGCAAACATATATGGATGTACAGGTGATAAATAGCTTAAAAAACACGACATCGGTTGGTTCTCGTTTTTATATAATTGGAAAGTTATTTACCGAATTACTGCCAGCTTTAGGAGTGTGTTTTATTTTGATAATCTGGGGATGGTGCAAAAAATTTCCAATGAGTGCATTAAAAACAAATTCTAAAACAGCATTGTTATTCTTTTTACTGGGACTAAATGGGGTTATCCCTATAATGATTAGTATGAAGCAAAGTGGTTTTTATATTCTCGCAACGTTTCCCTTTTTTGCTATTTCAATTGGTGCCATGTTTACACCTTTAATAGAATTTGTATTTGATGATAAATTTTATAAAACCAAAAGATTTCTGTTTTTCAAGTGGATAAGTTTTGGGATTTTTATTTGCGGTGTTGCACTGTCGGTTTATTTTGCAAATCATATTGGGAGAGATAAAAATAAGATTAATGACATGTACATGGTTATTGATATAATACCTGCAGGAACGACAATAAATATTCTTCCTAACATGGGGCAAGACTGGAGTTTGCATGGTTATTATGCTCGCTATAAAAACATTGCGTTAGACCCAGATATCAACAATAAGAGAGAGTATTTATTAATACAAAACAACGAGTTATCTGATTCGGCAATTATTACGGGGTATGAAAAAATTAAATTGCAAACAATTGATTATGGATTGTATAAAAGAATCGTACTGGAATAATACCATTTTAATTACTAACGTCAGCACAGGAGTATAAAACAAACGCTTACAGTTATTTTAACTTCGTTTCGATGCGCTGCGTTGTTCTGAGCGTGTCGAAATGAGTTCACAAACTTGGTAAGGCATTCACAAAAAAACAATGCTAAAAAAAGGCTAATCTGCATGTTTTAAGCATTAACTTTTACTACGTTCAATCAAAAGTTCGTATTAGAGTATCTATTATTTGGTTTCAAGTTCAATTTCAAGCTCTATGTTTGATTTTAAATTTTCGGTAAGATTTATTTCGCGAATATAGTTTTGATAAGGCTTTTGTTTAACTTCAATTTGATAATTATTATTTGGTTTTAAAACAAAACTAAAATTCCCCTCTTTATCTGTATCAATCTTTTGTGAAAAACAATCTTTTTGCACTCCTTGGATATTGATTTCGCAAACTATATCAGCACCTTCATCGTTTGTTACCTGTCCCCTTACGACAGTTAATGCTGGAGAAAATCCAAAACGTTTTTCAAAATACTTTTCAAAATCAACTCGATAAATATCTAATCTTCCATATCCTCCGGGTCTATCTGAAGTAATGTAAGCGTATTTCGCATCTGGACTTAATGTAAAACTCGTTTCATTTTCGGCTGAATTAAAAGGAATGCCCATATTAACGGGTTCAGTCCAAGCTTTGCCATCTTTAATACAAATAAACAAGTCATATCCGCCCATCGATTTTGCATTATTAGAAGCAAAGACTAAAAAATCTCCACCAGGATGAATATATACAAACTTTTCATCAAAATTACTGTTACATTCTTTAACTACCAAAGTGTTAGAAAAATTACCACGTTTGTACAAACTATAAAACACATCAGATTCTACGCTTTTCTTATTATTAGTATTTGTAACAAAGAATAGTTCATTATTAACAAAATCGAGACTCCCAGCCCCTTCATATTTCATAGTATTTACTGTTGTTCCAATGTTCTTTGGTTCAGAAAAATCGGACTCATCATCAAGATGCAAGATATATATTTCTCCCCCATCTTCATTCTCGGGAGTATGCCGGTATAATATATAATCATTATCATTTAATCCGACAGAAGTTAAAATATAATCTTTGGCTTTGGAAAAGACTTCATCGATAAGTTCAGCAGCCAAAAAGCTCTCTGTAGTATCTAAATATGATTCTAAAACAGAATATTTATAGAGTTTTGTAATAGGGTTTTGCTCCTGATTTTCAAACACATACCTATCACTGGTAAAGTACATTTTATTTGCATACCATGAATAAACAGGAAAAATTTCATTAAACTCCGAGTTTACATTTTCGCCTAAATTAGTAAACGAACAATCATATTTAGTTTTAAGCAACTCTTTTCCAGTTTTTGATTGCGAAATACAATTAGCGACTAAATTACTGCCAAACTGCTCTGTTGTCGATGTCAGTTTAGAGTAATAATCAATCGCTTTGTCAAAACTACCAATTTTATGGTAACACTGTCCGTACCAATAATTAATATCGCTTATATATTCGGTTTGGGGATTTGAATTTAAAGCGGCATCTAAATAATCTAAACTTTTTTCATATTCAAATAAACGAAAATAACATTCAGCAATTCTAACATTTAACAGATCGTTTTGGGGATGTTCGCTGTAAAGTTCAAAATAGACATCTAAAGCCTCCTGAATCTGATTATCCTCAAAAAACATTTTTGCTTTTGTCATTTCCCAGTTTGATGATGAAAGCTTGCCTTCTTGGGCAAACAAGCTATAAACAAGCATTATATTTAACAAAATAAGAACAACTCTTTTCATACTTAATTCTTTTATTTTAATAATCACTTAAATTAAATTTATTCTATTACAAAATAAATCAAATTATTAAAGCTGACAAATAAAATAAATATTTTAAAACTTTGGGTATTTTCGTATGATAAACCAGGTCAAACGCATACTTTTCTTTTAACTTCGTTGAACTCGCAAGCTCGGTTGTCATGCTTTTTACTCGTCAAAGCCCGGTCTTTTAAAACTCATTGCATCAGGAAATGTGATTAACATCTGTTTTTTGATTTGAGACAATTGCTTTAGTAAACTTAATATATCATCTTCATATTCAGGGAATTGATGATATAAAACTAAGTATGCTTCGATTGAACGGTCAATTGCAATTAAAGCTATCTTTGCTGACCCGTTACTATCATCTGTTTCAAAATCATCTTCTGATTGGTAACCAAGAAACGCTCGTCGTATTTTAACGGAAATAAAAAACTCAAACCAATTAATTACTTCAAAGGCTTCAGTAAAGTCGGGGATTGCTAATTCTTGCTCAATTACTTTTAGGGTTAATTTGTTAATTTGTTCGCTATTGTTTTTTGTCCAATTGTGAGCTTCAATCCCGTAGTTCTTCGCTATTTCCTCAATTTCATTAGGTGTCTTTTCTGTTTTTTCATGACTATTATCCATAAGATCATTAAGATCAATTCCCATCTCAGCTGCTTTTTTACTTACTAATTCAAATGTATCCGTTAATATGGATGAGAACTCCTCTAAAAAATCAGTGTCATCCATATCGCCGTCTCGCTCAAGTCTTTTCAATTCAGCTAACCCCACCCTGCATCGCTTAATAAATTTACATCTTTCGCACCATCTATCACAATAATTATGAACTCCAGAGATTATATTATCATCGTGATTGTCTTTATATTCTTGTTTCTTCATAAAATTTATTTTTAGATGCAAATCTTTTAGAATATTATTTCAAGCAGTTGTAAATGAACCGTTATGTGAATTTATACATAGCTCAGTTCAGTATTTATTTTATACGAAAATAGTGCTTTTATTCAATATTTGCGGATAATATAAAAAATAGTTTTAGGCATAAATTTATCAAAGTATGTCAAATGTACTATTAACGCTAACTAAACAGTCTGACTTGCAAGTCATACTGTAAATAATTAGAACAAAAGCAATAAAATTTGAATCAGATTCCCTCAATCCATCTTTGAAATAGAACATCGTAAACACTGTAGAATTTTTTGCCATCAGAATTAAAGCTTGAATATACCAATTCCTTATTATTTAATGATTCCAGTGCTCTTAAAACATTTGACGACCCTCCAAGTTTATGTTTGCCCATGTAGCTTTTTGACGTAGGTTCGTAAACTTCTTGTTCAAGGGCTATTGCCTTTAGTAGCTGCCATT
The DNA here is from genome assembly GCA_028701945.1 of Bacteroidales bacterium. Taxonomy (GTDB): domain Bacteria; phylum Bacteroidota; class Bacteroidia; order Bacteroidales; family ML635J-15; genus Bact-19. The sequence goes on along the minus strand of JAQVPT010000018.1, from coordinate 3,003 downwards.
GTTGTTTTGTAAGCATATCCCGATATGTATAAAACACATACTCTTGCTCTTTTAATAATTTACTTCCTTCCTCCTTCCAGACTTTATCATCAACAATTTTTTTGGAGTTCTGGAACACTCGACTGCACAACAACTGAACGTAATATGTATGTGTATTTGTCCAATTCAAAATATCCATTGTATCTTGTATGGATATAGTTTTTTTGCCTTCGCTAAATTTTTCAATAATGAATTTACAATATTTCTTTTTGTCAATTTTTTCTAAGTTCAAGATTGTTGTACTTCTAAAAAATGCCAGTGCAGGATTTGAGAACAAGTCATTCATAAGGTGTTGACGACTTCCCGAAAAGATAAACACAACATTCTGTAAATACTGAATCTTAGTTCTTAACCAGCTATCGATGTTTTTTTCTGGATAACTTAGTATCTGTTGAAATTCATCAATTGCGAACAAAACTCTCTTATTCTGGCTCTCAAGAATATCAAACAGCGTTTCAATATGAAGCTTACTTTCATTTGGTTGTAAGTCGAATGTCAAATTGGGTTCACTAGTAAGTGCATCATATGATATTACAGGTCGCAAAGATTTTATAACATTCCATATTTTCTGTCCAAAACTTGATTTTTCTGGAACAGATTTAATTATTGCTGTTGCTAAATAGCTTAATAAATCATTCAAATTCTCGGTAGGAAGGATATCAGTGTAAATACACATCCAATCGCTTGACATCTGTTTTTGTAAGTGCTTTATCAAGCCAGTTTTGCCTATTCGTCTAATTGCTGTAATAGTAGTAGATTGACCAGCATTGGCATTATTGATTAAACTCTTTATTTCATCTTCTCTATCACAGAAATATTTTTTGCCGTAGTATCCAGTTGTAGGAAAAGGGGTGTGTATTTTTCTCATAATAGATAAACTTACATTTTGTTACTTACATTTTGTTACTTACATTTTGTTACTTAGAAAACACTGTAAAAAAAACATCAATTCTCTTATAGTCAAGTCATTAAAGACACCTACACAAACCTTAACAGCATAAATAAGGAACATGATAGTCAATATTTTAAACAAATATATGAATTATATTGCATAAAAATTACAATAAACACTTTTTTTTTAACAAATATAACTGAATTTTGCTAAAAACAACAAAGAGCTTAGAAAAACTGTTCTACTTTCCGATGCAAAACTTCGCAAATATAGCTCCCAGAACCTCTTCGTTGCTGACCTGACCAGAAATCTCACCTAGATAATACATGGCTTCGCGTAAGTCTTGTGAGACAAAATCGCCGCTCAAACCTGCTTTGATTGCCTCGTTTGCCCTTATAAGTGCCACATTTGAGTTTTTAAAAAGCTCTAAATGACGATTGTTTGTTAAAATTAGATTTGTCTCCGACAATTTTAGTGAATTTACCCAAGATGACATAAGTTTTGATAAACTATCTAAATTTTCGCCAGTTTTAGCAGATATCTTTATCACTGGTGCATATTCTTTAAGGCTAACTGATAACTCATTTTTAGCTATGTCATTTTTATTTATAAGAATTAAAAGATATTGGTCATCGGTGATTTTCTTTTTGATATTTTTAATGAATATAAGTGCCTCTTTATCAGTAGAATTAGCATCTATCATCAAAAGTATTACCTGAGCCTTTGCTATATTTTTATAAGTTCGCTCCACTCCCATTTTTTCGATGATGTCGTCAGAGTTTCTAATACCTGCAGTATCAATTAACCTGAATTTTAATCCATCAATTATAATAAGTTCTTCCAGACTATCCCTCGTAGTACCTGGTATATCTGAAACAATTGCACGATCATCCTTTAATAACGCATTAAGCAACGTTGATTTGCCGACATTAGGTTCACCAACAATAGCTACAGGAATGCCAGTTTTTATGGCATTTCCGTATTTAAAGGATTCGATAAGATTGTTAGTTCGGTGGATAAGTTCTTCAGTAATATCAATTAATTGGGTTCGGTCTGCAAATTCGACATCTTCTTCACCAAAATCAAGTTCGAGTTCCATTAGTGAGACTAATTCCAGCATTTGTTGTCTTAATTCTGATATTTCATTTGATATCTGCCCTTTCATTTGATTAAGTGCTAAGCGATGCCCCTCTTTTGAGCTACTTGCAATAAGATCAGCAACTGCTTCTGATTGAGATAAATCCATTTTACCATTAAGAAAAGCTCTTTTACTAAATTCACCTGGTTGCGCTACCGATGCACCTTCCTTAACCAATTCTGAAATTATTTGAGATTGGATGTATTCTGAACCGTGGCAGTAGATTTCTACTGAATTTTCGCCAGTAAATGAATGAGGTTCAATGAATTTAACCATTAAAACTTCATCGAGTATTTGCTCATTTTCCAAGAATATTGTTGCAAACATCATTTTTCCAGCATCAATTTTAAGGAATCGCTCTGGTTTCCTTAATAGTTTTGATGCTATTTCGGTACTTTGTGAACCGCTAAGTCTAATAATAGCAATTGCCCCTACACCAGAGGGCGATGATATTGCACAAATTGTTTTATTTTCGTCATTAAACATACTTGCAAAAATATAATTTTTACTGATAACAAAGCAAAATTACGAAAAATTAAAAAAAACCATAATTGTATCTAACTGTAAATCAAATCAAACGAAAAAAAATGAAGATTTTTTAAAAAAACATTTGGCAGATTGAAAAACCTGCTATATATTTGCACTCGATTTAAGGATTGGTAGTTCAGTTGGTTAGAATACCGGCCTGTCACGCCGGGGGTCGCGAGTTCGAGTCTCGTCCAGTCCGCAAAAAGGTTCTCAGAAATGAGAGCCTTTTTTTGTTAGCCCCTATTTAATTCACTAATTTATTGATTAGAAAATTGATAAGCAATATTTACAAGCCTCGGTTCTCTGTTGTTTTATTTTTGTTTTAGAACAAACTTTTTTCTAATTTTGCCGTTATACAAATAAAGAAAGGATTTTAATTATGTCAAGAATAATTATAGAATACTAT
>JAQVPT010000241.1 GCA_028701945.1 Bacteroidales bacterium | reverse complement strand
ATGATGGTTTAAGTTTAGTTCTTGCAGGCTTCAATAATGGGCAATCCGACCTTTTTATTTTTAATATCGCAGCAAATACTCTTGTTAATATTACGCGTGATTATGCAGATGATTTTAATCCAATTTTCATTAATAACTCAAAACAAATAGTATTTAGCAGCAATCGAGACACCGAACAGTTAGGCGACCGAGACAATAATTTTCTTCCATTACAAAAACATACCGATATCTTTGTTTACGACATTATGTCAAAAAGAATCAGTCAGATAACAAAATCGAAACTGTCCTCTGAGTCTCAACCCGGATTTATAAATAATTCTTATGTTTTTTTATCTGACGAAAATGGCATCAATAATTTATACACTGCAAACATAGACTCTGCAATAAGTTTTATTGATACTACAACCCATTACAGATTTTTCCTAAATAAATCTCAACTCACAAATTACTCGTACAGTATTCGTAAACTTGGATTGACAAAATTTTCTGATGCAAATGTTTTTCTCTATAAAAATGAAAATAAATTTGAATTTCTGCATAATGAAATACTTCCATTACCAATTAACAGTAGCTCAAAAACTATGTTCAAAACAAGTTATGAAAAGGCGGCTCAAAAAACTGTAAAAAAAGCAAAAGAACCTGAATTAGAAAAAGATTCATTAACAAAGGAGAATATCAACAATCCTGATCGAGCAATAAATATTAATAATTATATTTTTGAGCCAGAATTACTTAAAGACGTAGTAACTGAAGACACTGAGTTTGAAACAAACGGGAGAGCCAAAGAACTGCGAACAGGCAAATATCAGACAACATTTTACACTAACTACCTTGTCTCACAAATTGATTTTGGTTTTTTAAGTAATTCATACCAAGCATTTACAGGCTCGGCGTTTTATTTTAATCCTGGATTTAACCTAATTTTTAAAGTTGGCACCTCCGATTTGTTTGAAGACTACCGCATTACTGCTGGTTTTAGATTTGCCGGAAACTTTGACAGCAATGAATATTTACTAAGTTTCGAAAACCTGAAGAAGCGTTGGAACAAACAACTAATACTGCATAGGCAAGCCCTAAATAATTTTATTGGAGATTCCTATGTTAAAACATTTACTCACGAAGCATTTTATGTAATGCGATATCCTCTTTCGCAAGTAGATGCATTTCAATTTACTGGGAATATCCGACAAAACCACAACTCCATACTTTCTGTCGATTACCGAAGTCTTCTTGCTCCAGAACAATACAATTATTGGGCTAGTGTAAAAGCAGAATATATTTTTGATAATACTAAAGAAATATCAACCAATATTTTGGATGGTTTTAGAATGAAAGCATTTGCTGAAGCTTTTAAACAATTAGATGCCAAAGAAACAGACATGTTGGTAACAGGTGCTGACCTTAGATATTATAAGCCAATTCATAAAAATCTAATTTTTGCTGCACGTTTTGCCACAAGTGCATCTTTCGGCAAAGCAAAACTCATTTATTATCTTGGAGGTATTGATAATTGGATGAATTTCTCATCAAAAACACCTACATTTAATAGCAACGTACGCATAGATCCCGAAGTTAACTATGTTTATCAAGCAGTTGCTACAAATCTACGTGGTTTTTCACAAAATATTCGTAATGGTACAAGTTTCGCAGTATTTAATGCAGAAATTAGATGGCCTATTTTCGCATATATTTATAAAAGACCCATTAACAACGATTTTATAAAAAACTTCCAAGTGATAAGCTTTTATGATATGGGAAGTGCATGGAGCGGATTAAATCCTTTTAGTGGAAATAATGCTTACGAAAACGATTATTACGATAATAATCCCGTCTCAATAATTATTCATAATGAGAATTTTCCTATCGTTTCAGGTTATGGAATTGGTGTGAGAACTAAACTGTTTGGCTACTTTATACGTGCCGATTGGGCATGGGGAATACAAAACAATGTTATTCAACCTCGTATGTTTTACTTGTCGCTAAGTACGGATTTTTAGAGAAGACGCAATGTCGTGATTATGTGATTATGTGATTCGGTCGCTAGTTCTGATTTGCAATCCGAGCGATAGATTTTATCACAGTTTTCAAATAAATTTAATATTCCCCCAATATTTTTGGAATAGTCATCTGACGACGTTCGGCACGATATTGGTTTAATTCATCAATGGTTTGGTTGGTTTGGTGGGCATTGTAGGTGAAATTCATGAATTTCACCTACAATGCCCACCAACAACGTTTTCGATATACCAACCATTGAAATTCCGTTATCTATTTTTCCAATTTTTCGGATTATATATTGTTTTATTCCAATATATGCATCATGATTTTTAATGATGTGATCATAATAATTGTGTTGCCAATTTGTTTTGCTAGGTGTATTGCGAACCAAAACTTAACTGAATATTACCCATCTCGCAAAGTGTTGTTATCCTGTTGATACAAAGATACTAAAATCTCATGATATGAAATCCAATCACCTGAAACTAAATCCACAGCTATCTTGAATTACAAATTCAACTTAGCGGATAAGAACAAAACATAAACATCAAAACAAGATAACAGCCAATTTTTAAGCATTTATTAACCAATAACAAAAGATTATTACTATTTTTGCGTAAAGAAGTTTTTTATGTACAGCCGAGAAGAAGCTGCAAATATACGAAAAGAGTTCTGGGTTGCATTCGATGTTTACTCTCGTAAATATATTGGTGCCAAACGAAAATGGATAACTTATAATACTGGCTTAAAAGATATTGCTCTAAAGTTTGACATCGATAGAGAAAATGCTAAAGTAATGCTAGTAATTGAGCATAAAAGCGAAGATAAACGTTTCGATATCTTTGTTAGATTAAAAGAATTGGAAATGCTTTTTGAAGAGCATCTCGGCGAAGGCTGGACATGGAATGAACAAATGCAAACAGATAGCAGCAAAAATGTTTGTGCTATCTATAAAATTTTAGACAATGTAAATATTTACAATAAAAACGATTGGAGCAAAGTTTTTGATTTTTTTGCTATCGAAATGATGAAGCTGGAAGACGCATTTGAAGAATTTAAACCACTGATAAAAGATTATATTAATACAAATTTTTAAATTATGAATATTAAATCTCTAAAGACTTTAAGAAGTCTTATTTTTGCAAGTAGCCTTTTAATGATTATTGCGGTTCTAATGCCGGGGTATATTAGTGCACAGGAAGAAATACAAGTTGAAGACCTTTATCAAAAAGGAACTTTTCGCCAAAATGGAGTTTATGGACTTGTCTCAATGAAAGATGGTTTGCACTATACAAACCTTAACATGGCACGTAATGCAATCATTCAGTATAATTACGAAACAGGCGAAAAAACTGAGACTTTATTTAATGCTTCCGACTTTAAAAATGAACTTTTTGATTGGATTTTAGATTATGAATTTAGCGGAGATGAGTCAAAAATTTTAATCAGTGTTCAATATGAACCCATTTATCGTCATTCGTTTAAAGCGGAATATTTTATCTACAATATTGAAGCAAAAACATTAACACAATTATCCGAAAATGGGAAACAGCAACTTGCGTCTTTTTCACCAGACGGTAAAAAAATCGCATTTGTTCGTGAAAATAATATATATGTAAAAGATATTACACTTGAAAACTCTGACGAAAAGCAACTAACTTCTGATGGAGAATGGAACAAAATCATTAACGGTGCCCCAGACTGGGTTTATGAAGAAGAATTTAGTTATAGCAAGGCTTATGATTGGTCAGCAGATAGCAAAAACATTGCTTTTCTAAAAACTGACGAATCGAATGTTAAGATGTTTACTATGACAACTTATGGTGAGCTTTATCCTGAGCATTACGAATATAAATATCCCAAAGCAGGTGAAGAAAACTCAAAAGTAAGCCTGCATATTGTTGATGTAAATTCGGGCAATACTATCGAAGCTAATTTGGGCGATTTAGATGATAAATATATTCCAAGACTAAAATTCACTAACGATGCAAGCGTTCTTGCTGCTGCCAAAATGAATCGTCTGCAAAACAAATACGAATTGTTCTTTGTGGATGTAAAAACTGGAAATTCTAATGTGGTTTTAACGCTAACAGACGAAAAATATATTGAGATAAATGATGACCTTACATTTCTTGATGATAATAAACATTTTGTTTTATCGCATGAAGATAGCGGTTACAGACATTTGTATTTGTACGATATGAATGGCAAACAAGTAAATATGATTACTTCGGGAGATTGGGAAATGACATCTTTTTATGGTGTTGATGAGATAAATAAATTAGCATATTTTCAGGCAGCGAAAGTTTCACCTTTAAATCGTGAAATTTATTCAGCATCTCTAAATGGAAGCGATATTAAACTTCTTACCGAACGTGCAGGAACAAGTGGCGCAAGTTTTAGCAATAGTTTTAAATATTTTATTAACGATTTTAGTGATGCCAACACTCCTCCATTTATCACATTAAATGACAATACAGGCAAGCAAATTCGTGAGCTTGAAGCAAATAGTTCATTAGTGAAAAAGGTAAGCGAAACTTATAAATTTAGCCAAAAAGAATTTTTCACATTCACAACTGAGGATGGAGTTGAGTTAAACGGATGGATGCTAAAACCTGCCAAATTTAAAAAAGGCAAAAAACATCCTGTGTTTATGTATGTATATGGCGGTCCTGGTTCGCAAACAGTTACAAATTCATGGGATAGAGATATGGCATGGTGGCAATTGCTTGCACAACAAGGATATATTATTGTATCAGTTGATAATAGAGGTACTGGAGCAAGAGGAAAAGAGTTTCGCCAAATTACTTATGAGCAGCTTGGCAAATACGAAATCATTGATCAGATTGAGGCTGCAAAATATCTAAGCAACTTAAAATATGTTGATGCTGAACGAATTGGAATTTTTGGCTGGAGTTATGGTGGATACATGTCATCGCTATGTCTTACAATCGGTGCAAAATGGTTTAAGTTAGGTATTGCAGTTGCTCCTGTAACAAACTGGAGATATTATGACTCTATCTATACAGAGAGATATAATGGACTGCCACATGATAACGAATCGGGTTATGATGATAATTCGCCCATAAATCATGCAAAAGAAATGAACGGAAAATTCCTTATGATACACGGTACATCAGACGACAACGTGCATTTCCAAAATTCAGTAGATTTTATTACCAAGTTAGTTGATGCAAATGTCGAATTTGAAACAATGTATTATCCAAATAAAGATCATGGTATTTATGGTGGGAATACACGCAATCATCTTTACAAAAAAATGACTAAGTATATCTTGAATAACTTGTAGATTTTAATCTGATTAAAAGATAATTATTTTGCTTTATCTAACATGATGGCACAGTTTTTATGAATATATTTGCATTAACACAATAAACTATCTAAAGATGAAAAAAACACTGTTAATTTTAATAATAATCACTGGATTAATAGCATTTTCAAACAATAAATTGGAAGCACAAGCCACAGCAGATGAGCTTATGGATGGTTTCTTTACTATTTTTGATGAAGACGTAAATCAAGCAATTGATTACCTTTTCGCTACAAACCCTCTAATAGACAACAAACAAGCAGGAATAAAAGCTATCAAAGAAAGATTAGAGCTTTCACGAAAACTCCTTGGGAACTTCTACGGATGGGAGATTGTAAGCATTTATCATG
>JAQVPT010000240.1 GCA_028701945.1 Bacteroidales bacterium | reverse complement strand
AGGTCTAAGCACAGGTGTCGGTGATGAAGGTGGGTTTGCTCCTGATTTAAAATCGAATGAACAAGCTGTTGAAATGATTTTAGAAGGCATAACTAAAGCTGGATATAAACCTGGAAAAGATGTAAGTATCTGTCTTGACCCTGCTGCAAGTGAAATGTGGGAAGATGGGAAATATAAATTTTTCAAAAGTTCACAGAAATTAGTTTCAAGTGATGATATGGTTAAACTTTGGGAAAGTTGGATAAACCAATATCCAATTGTTTTGCTTGAAGATGGTTTGGCTGAAAATGACTGGGAAGGTTGGAAAAACTTGACAGACGCTATAGGTAAAAAAACAGAAATCGTGGGCGATGATTTGTTCTGCACAAATAAATTATTACTTGCTGAAGGAATAAAAAAAGGTGTTGCAAATTCTATTTTAATTAAACTTAATCAAATAGGTACAGTTACCGAAACACTTGAAACGATTGAACTAGCCAATAAAAATTCATATAATTGTTTTGTTTCACATCGAAGTGGAGAAACTGTTGATAGCTTTATTTCAGATTTGACAGTTGCCATTAATGCAGGACATTTAAAAACTGGTAGTGGATGCCGTGGAGAACGTGTCGAGAAATTTAATCAACTCATGCGGATTGAACATGAATTAGGAACTACAGCAAGATTTGCAGGCATTAAAGCATTTAAAAACGCTAAATAATGACAGTAAATCAATAACACCCAACACACAACAGGCGGTATATGCGGAGTTTTGCAAGAACTTTGAAAGTAATTTCACTTGCAAAAATCCGCCGAACCGCTTTTGAAAATTTTATAAAATGACAAACGAAACAATATATCACGAAAAAAAAGTATTTACAAGTGTTGACTATGAAGAAAAGATCCTTAGAAATAGGGATTTCAATAAGTGTGAATTTTATGAATGTAACTTCACCAAAAGTGACCTCCAAACTAATAGTTTTGAAGATTGCTCGTTTGATAATTGCAATTTTACGATGACATCAATTTATGATGCTGGATTTAGAAATGCAAGTTTTAAAAACTGTAAAATTTTAGGTGTTGATTTTACCAGATGCAATAAATTCATGTTTTCATTCAGTTTTGACAATTGCATTATGGATTATTGCACTTTTTATGGAACCAAATTAAAGAAAACAAAGTTTTTGAAATGTTCATTAAAAGAAGTAGATTTCTCGGAAGCAGATTTAACCGCAGCTCTTTTTACTGAAACAGATTTGACAGGAGCAACATTTTCCAATACTTTGCTAGAAAAAGCTGACTTTAGAAGTGCCACAAACTTTTCAATAGACCCTGAATTTAATAATTTAAAAAAAGCTAAGTTTTCAGCTTTTCAACTTGAGGGACTGCTTTTAAAATATCAATTAGACATCGACTATGAAAACTAAAAAAGAACTACGAACAAACAACACATTGTAGAGGCAATATCATAAATAAACAAAATAATTAGCTAATAATTACACCTGAAATAAGAGGTTCAACTTTTACAGCTACTAAAACAAAAATTTTTGTTATGTACAAAGAAAAACTTATAAATGAACTTAAGGTAAAAAAATGGTTCAATTATCCAATATCTGTTTCATTGTTAATCTCATGTCTTTGGGTTAAAATACAAACTAATATGAAATAAATTGCAGCTTCTTTAATTTTGACGTAGGCGTTATATGTTCTGGAAACCGCTAACTGAGAGTTCAAACCGACAAACCGATGAACTGATGAACCTCTAAACTGATAAACTGATCAACTCATTTTCAACTAATCTTACTCAAATCAATTTTTCCTTTATTTTGTTCTTTTAATTGTGCTGCGAGAACATGGTTTTCTGATTTTTCAAGTTCAGGATCTATTTCTAGTATTTCTGAGGCTATATCTTTAACATATTGTAGTAATTGACCGTCTCGACTAAGATTTGCCATTTTAAGATCGAATGTAAAACCACTTTGTTGTTTGCCTTCCAAATCTCCGGGGCCTCGTAATTTAAGGTCTGTTTCTGCTATTTCAAATCCATCGGTAGAATTTACCATTGAAAGGATACGATTATATGCATTTTCGCCTAAATTTTCGCCTGTCATTAAAAAACAATATGATTGGTCAGAACCTCTACCAACTCGTCCTCTTAATTGGTGAAGTTGTGATAATCCAAATCTTTCAGCAGATTCAATTATCATTAACGAAGCATTTGGAACATCTACGCCAACCTCGATAACTGTTGTGGCAATCATAATATCGGTTGTGCCTTTTTCGAATATATTCATCGAAAATTCTTTTTGGTCTGGTTTCATTCGGCCGTGTAAAACTGATATTTGATAATCGGGAATCGGGAAAGCTCTACTGTATCCTTCTACTCCATCCTCTAAATCTTTGTAATCCATATTTTCCGATTCGGTAATTAACGGAAATACAACATAAATCTGTCTGCCTAAAGCGATTTGCTTTTTTATGAAACCGAAAACTCTTAATCTATCTTTATCTTTAAAATGTTTTGTTATTATTGGTGTTCTGCCAGGCGGAAGTTCATCAATTACTGACACATCCAAATCGCCGTATAAGGTCATTGCCAAAGTACGTGGAATAGGTGTTGCGGTCATAATCAATATATGTGGTGGTAGATTGTTCTTTTTCCAAAGTTTTGCTCTTTGCTCGACTCCAAATCTGTGCTGCTCATCAATAACCACCATTCCGAGATTATTAAATTCAACAGTATCTTCGATGACTGCATGAGTGCCGATAAGCAAATTAAGTTCTCCTGACACAAGATTTGCGTGAATACGAGTTCTGTCTTTTTTCTTAACTGAACCTGTCAATAAATCAAGATTAATTTCGAGTCCATCAAGAAATTTTGAAATAGACCTGTAATGTTGTTGTGCTAATATCTCGGTAGGAGCCATAATGCACGCTTGATAGCCATTATCAATTGCAATTAGTGCTGTTAATAATGCAACCAAAGTTTTACCGCTGCCCACATCTCCCTGCAATAATCGGTTCATTTGTTTGCCAGATATCAAGTCCTGTCTTATTTCTTTCATTACTCGGGTTTGAGCATTTGTCAAGTCAAAAGGAATTTTCCTAAAAAAACATTCTTTTACAAGTTTGTCTTTCGACCTGTCAAACACAAAACCTATTGACGATTCTTTGCGTCTTTGTTTTGCTTGAAGTAAATTTAATTGAATATAAAAAAGCTCTTCAAATTTAATTCTATACTGAGCTTGGTTTAGCACAGCAATACTGGTGGGAAAATGTATTTCAAAAAGGCTTTCTTCAAGACTTTTTAGATTGTACTTTGTTCTTAGATAAACAGGCAGCGTTTCATAAATATGACCCTTAACTTTTTTGAGCAAAGTGTCCACCAACTTTTGAATTGCTTTTGAATGTAGGTAGGATTGATTTAGTTTTTCGGTTGAGCTATATTGCGGATACAGAGCATTTACAAGTTTCTGTTGCCATTTATTGTAATTCTCTATATCTGGATGAACAATGTTTATTTGATTGCCAAAACTTGTAGGTTTACCAAAAACAACATATTCTTCGGTTTTCTTTAAAGAACTTACTATCCAGTTTGTAGATTGAAACCAAATAATCTCCACTATACCAGTTTCATCGCCGAAATAGCCAGTTAGTTTCTTTCGTCCTTTGCCGATACTGCTTGTTTCAAAATGTGTGAATTTTCCTTTAACCTGTATGTATGGCAAGTCTTTATTTAAATCACTTATCTTATAAAATTTGCTTCTGTCAATATATCGGTAAGGAAAGTGGAATAATAAATCAGCAAAAGTTTCGATACCAAGTTCATCTTTTAGAAGTTCTGCCTTTTTGGGACCTACTCCGGTAAGATAAGTTATTTCGGTATCAAGTATTTTGTGCATAATGTTCTATTCCGAGTGGAAATTTATTCCTTTTTATTATTTTTACAAATTATTAATAATTACAAAGATAAAAATTATTTGAAGTTTCCCGGAAACATATTTTACTCGTTGAGGCTAAAAAACAATGCGGCTGGAGGTGATAATTTTGAAAATTATATTTTAAATCAATATTTGACCTCATATAGTGCATTATCGGTTGAAGATTATCGTAACGAATTGTTGTCTAATCATAATTTAATTGAGATTTTTGATTGTGGAACAGGTTCAAAGACATTAAAATCGCCCAAAAGAATTATTAGTAAAATTGCAAAAACGTCTGCTGCAGAAAAGAAACACGGAATGTTATTTCAAAAAATTGTTCAGGAGTACGCTGTAAAATCAGTGCTTGAACTTGGCACTTCACTTGGTGTTGGAACAATGTATTTTGCACTTGCTGGTAAAAACATTAACGTTACCAGTATCGAAGCATGTCCAGAAACGCATAAGTTCACAAAAACACAATTTGCACAAAAAGGCATAATGAATGTAGATTTTATCAATAATAATTTTGATGCGGTTTTTGATAATAATGAGTTAGCTGGACAAAAATTTGACCTTATATATATAGATGGTAATCATAATTCAAAAAGTTTGATAAAATACTATGATTATTTAAACGAAAACCTTGCTTCAGATAAATGTATTTATATAATTGATGATATTAATTGGTCAACAGATATGTATAGAGGCTGGAAAAATCTCTGCAACAAAAACAAAGACGCTTTTAACGCAAACATTTTTCGTGTTGGCTTAATTTTTAAAAATTATAAAGATTTGCCAAAAGGGAATTTTTATTTAAAATTTGTGAATAAGTTGTAAATGGTTAGCGTTCTATTTTATCCTTTTTTTCTTTGTGTTCTTCGTGTTATTTCCTTGTGCTCTTAGTGGTAAAAAAGAAACCACAAAGGACACTACGAATTCACAAAGTTGACAAGTCTCTGTTCTACTTTCTCTTTTTTTCTTTGTGTTCTTCGTGTTATTTCCTTGTGCTCTTAGTGGTAAAAAATAAACCACAATGGACACTACGAATTCACAAAGTTCACAAGTCTCTGTTTATTAGGTTTTTTTCTTTGTTTATAGTATAACTAAAAAACAATAAAAGTTGCGATGAGTTTTTAAAATAAAATATTAAATTTGAACCCAAATAAAGTTATCGGAAGAAACTTAACAAGAAATCTCAAATTATCATACAATGGAAATAATTGAACTCAAAAATATTGTAAAAAATTATTACGTAGGTACCATAACTGTTGAAGCTTTACGGGATGTTAGTATAAATATTGGGGAGAATGAATATGTCGCAATTATGGGACCTTCGGGTAGCGGAAAGTCAACATTAATGAATATTATTGGTTGTTTAGATACAATAACCAAAGGGACTTATGTCCTTAATGGAACAGATGTAAGCGACATGACAGACAATGAACTTGCAAATACTCGAAATAAGGAAATTGGTTTTGTGTTTCAAACATTTAACTTGTTGCCACGATATACAGCTTTTGAAAATGTAATGCTTCCATTAGTGTATGCGGGTATGCCTCGTAAAAACAGAATGGCAAGAGTCGATAAAGTAATGGAAGATGTAGGATTAACAGACCGAACACTGCATAAACCAAATGAATTGTCGGGAGGTCAAAGACAGCGTGTTGCCGTTGCCAGAGCTTTGGTGAACGAACCTTCGATAATACTAGCTGACGAACCAACTGGAAATCTTGACACAAAAACATCAATCGAAATAATGTCTTTATTAGAGGATATCATAAAAGAGGTAATACTA
>JAQVPT010000239.1 GCA_028701945.1 Bacteroidales bacterium | reverse complement strand
GGCTTCTTTTAAAATCGCCAGTTTTTGCTCTTGTGTAAATTTTCTTTTCTTCATAAAGACAAAATTAATTATATTTTTTAAACTATAATCTTGTCTGATTATTTAAGGGGCTAAAACACTTGGTCTATTAAATCTAACAGTCTTCCTGGCGTTGCAACAAGAATCTCCACGCCTCTTTTAAGAGCATTTGTTTGTGCACTCTGCGTTACTCCTCCAAAAATTACTGTATTCCTAATTCCAGTATATTTACCATAAGTTGAAAAACTTTCTGCAATTTGAATAGCAAGTTCTCGCGTTGGCGTTATTACTAAAGCTCTAATTTTAAGTTGCCCTTTTTGTCGCTGAGGATCAAGAAATAAATGCTGAAGTATAGGAATAGCAAAAGCGGCTGTTTTGCCCGTACCTGTTTGTGCACTACCTAAAACATCTTTTCTGCCTAATATTAACGGAATTGCCCTCTCTTGTATTGATGTAGGCTCTGAATATTGCTCGTCTTGTAAAGCCTTTAAAATTGGCTCTATTATTTGTAAATCTTTAAAATACATGATTATTTGTTTAAATCCCATTTTCAATATTTAATCTAATACAAATCAAAATGGGTTGATAGATATTAAAGGCACAAAGATAATTAAAAATTTGTTTGATATATTACACTTATTATTACAAATCCGTTTGAGCTGAGAAAACACTAGCTGCACTACACCTAAAACTGCAAAATTTGTGGCACATTCTTCAATCACTCGAATTGCAAATAAACCCAAGTGTCATAGAGAATCAAGACATGTAACAAAGACTATATATTGCTTACATGGATATCGAGTTTGTAGCATCCAAACATGCGTTTATACTAGTATAGAGCTACTTGTAAATTACTTCTTCACCACTGGATTCCAATCAAGTTCGTGGTTCCAATTAGCTCTAATTTCGTATTCGCTTGGATAATAGTAAACTGGTTCGGGTTGTATTCCTTTATCAAATTCACCAGTATCCCAGCGTAAATTTCTATTGTTGTCTTCAATAGCTCTGAAAATATAGCTTGCTGGTTTTAGATACGAAAACTCTACTACCCCATCTAAAGAATGTTTTTCTGTAATAATTTTATCGCCTTTTAATATTTGAATGATATAATTCTTTTCTGTATTGTCAAAACTCACCATAAGATTACCATACTCATTAGAGGTGCTTGTGCTGAATTTTAATGTGTCTTCAATATTTATCAAACCATTATTATTTGCAGCAAAACCATCTTCCACAATTATGCGATAATCAGATTTTTCTAAAAATTTAGCTTTAATTATAAGGTTCAACGGATTGAGAGTATCTCTAATAATAGTGAATTTTTGGGCAATAAATGTTGAGTCTGACAATAATTGCAGATTTATGTTTTCGGAATTTATGCTATCAACAGGAGTGTTCGTGAGCAATTGTAGCTTTTTATGTGGCTCTTTTATTTTATTAACCGAAATTGTAATTAAGCTATCAAGTATAGATGTTTCTGGTTTTCCGAAAATCAAAGTGTCTATTCTCAAGGTGTCAGTATAAACAGGATCCCTATAATTAACAAAAATCTCAATATTGTCTGAGGAAATGAGTTCTTTATTTTTAAGCCATATTTTAACAGTATCTGGATTTTTAACCGAATAAATAATCGCAGCTTCATCTTTGATGACGTTTACATTAAATTCTTCGTATTGTGTTGAATTAAAAGTAAATTCACAATAATCTGGTTTTAATCGTTTGGATGACTTTATAAATTGCACCTGTTTCTTTTCAGTAAATAAGATTAGTTCAATATCTGATGGATGGTTTTTAAATATGGTTTTTGTTTTGCCAGTAGTATCGGTAGTTTCTACGGTTTCAACTTTAGGCTGATAAACACTGTCGATAAATGCAATCCCTTCTTCAGGAATGTCGTACAAATAGTTGTAATTATTATCTCTAAGTGCATAAATTCGATATGAATTATCTCTTACGAAAGGGATAAAGAATTTACCTTCCTTATCAACTTTTGTTAAGTAAGCTGGATTGTAAGTTTTTATCGCAGAATCGGCAAAAACATCATGCAAAATTACCCACGCATCATCAACAGTTTTTTTTGTAAAAGCATCAACCACGGTTCCCGAAAAACTAAGTGAATCTATCATCGAACCAGTTGAAAAAGCATAAACAAAACTGTGAAGAGCATTATTTTCGTTATTATCGGCAATTGCATCATTAAAATTAAAACAATAAGTTGTGTTTGCCTCTAATTGTTCAGGTTTTAAGGTGATCTTAACACCTTTTTTTTTGATTACTACTAATGGAGTTTTTTCAATAGGAGGAGATATTATTAGTTTTTGATTTAGATTATTAAGTTTAACATATTCGTCAAATTTAATATAAATGGATTTCGATTTGAAATTTACCGACCCATTTGGTGGTTCTGATTCTAACATAACTGGCGGGATTATATCTTTAGGACCACCACTAACCGCAACTTGTTTTGCACATGCAAAAAACAGAATTGGCACAAACATTAAGAATAATATTTTAAAATCTCGTTTCCCGATCATTTTTTTTAAATTATTGTACAAAAATGCAAAATTATCGTGATAATGGTGTATTAATGATGAAAATTGTTTCCTTGAATGAGTAAAAAAACAATATTTTACATCATGATGTGTGTAAATCAAATATTTTCGGGTTTTAGCTCTACAAAAACTTACTTGAAAATGTTGGGTTTTGACAAGGTTTGTAATGATTGTTTTTCTTAGTTTACTCGCCGAAAATATTTAGCTTGACGGTCATAATATCCTTTATTCTAGTAGTAAAAGGTATTTGTTCGAGAAAACATTCTCGACTCCGCACAATGCAAGGCAACGCACTCAGACACCACAACGGTTACACGGTTCTCAGTTCAGTACATGTAATTTACATGACAAATCTCTTAAAAAGTAAAAAGCAGTGATATTATAGTTTTGTTATTGTTATAATAGATTTATGCTGTATCTTTACTTGTAAATACCATGATAATGAAATGAACAAAATCACAAAACAGTTCGTTGTTGAAACTGACAGGGGTCGTGATGACAAATCTCTAAAAAAATGGAATAAGTATGTTTTGGAAAATCTAGGAATAGATAATTTGAAATTGGTAAAGAATACGGAAAAAAGTAAAAATCAATAATGTTATTATCCTTAAAAAATCAGATAATTTATTTTGAAAACCACATTATAATATGATTTCACTCGTTTTTTTAGTAAAATTTCGCAATAAATTACAGTAAAATCACAATATAATGAGATTTAGTTGTTTATTTTGATATTTTTATTTACTTTTGTACTAAAATCACATTATAATGTTAGTTAAGCAACTTGGAGAAACGATACGAAAAAGGAGAAAAGAATTGGGCATAACTCAACCTCACTTGGCTGAATTGGCTAAAATAAGTACCAACACCTTATATAAATTAGAACGAGGGTATGGTAATCCGTCATTAGATGTAATAAACAAATTAATTGAAGTTTTGGGAATGGAACTCACAATAGACGTAAAAAAAACTTATTAAATAAATGAGAGCAACAGAAATTTACCATAATGGAATATTTGCAGGAATACTGACAGAAGAAAATCGTCGTCAATTTGTATTTAAATATGACGGTAATTATTTTATTGATGAAAGTAAACCTGCTATCAGTTTAACTCTACCCAAAACAAAAAAGGAATACCGAAGTGAGTTTTTATTCCCATTCTTTTTTAATATGCTAAGTGAAGGAGCGAACAGAAAATTGCAAAGTAAATTATTGCGTATTGATGAAGATGATAGTTTTGGATTATTAATGGCAATAGCCCAAAAAGACACTGTCGGTGCGGTAACAGTAAAACCAATATCTGTAAAATGAACTTAAATGAATTAAAATATTGTCCAGGAACATTGGCTGAAAACCATTTAACATATAGTCCAAGCTGTTTGAGGAATATGTTTAATGGTAAAAAGGTAAATCATATCTTACCTTATGAACAAGCAAAAGAAAGCGAAGAAGTTACTGAGCAGTTTATGGAGAACCGTAAACGTATATCCATATCGGGTGTACAGGAGAAATTAAGTTTACTTCTTGACAAAAATCTTTTGCGCTTAACTAAAGAAGGAGAACAAGGAACTTACATACTTAAACCAATACCAAGAGATTTAAAAAATGTTGGTCAAGTCCCAGCAAATGAGCATTTAACAATGCAAATTGCAAAACAGGTTTACGGTTTAAACACGGCTGAAAATGCCATGATATTTTTTAAAAATGGAACTCCTGCTTATATTACTAAACGGTTTGATGTAAATAAAGAAGGAGGCAAATTGGGGATTGAAGATTTTGCAAGTCTCTCTGGAAAAACTAAAGATAATGCAGGAGCTAATTTTAAGTATGAATACAGTTATGAAGAATTAGGAATGTTAATACAAAAATTTGTTCCAGCATGGAGAGTGGAAATAGAAAAATATTTTTCGCTGGTCGTTTTTAATTTTTTATTCTCAAATGGTGATGCTCATTTGAAAAACTTCTCTTTGCTTGAGTCATCGAAAGGCGATTATCTACTAAGTCCAGCTTATGATTTGGTAAATACTCGGCTTCACGTGGATGATTCTGATTTTGCTTTAGATAAAGGTTTATTTGCTGACAATTTTAAAAGTGAAAAATACAAAAAAAGTGGACATCCTTCTAAAAATGATTTTATAGAATTTGCGAATAGAATAGGCATTATTGAAAATAGAGTAGAAAAATTATTGAATCTATTTTTAGAAAAACAACAATTTGTTGAGACTTTAACAAACCATTCTTTTTTAAACGAGGCCAATAAAAGAGCTTATTTGCTGATGTATAACACAAGACGCAACTACCTAAACAAATAAAAAAATAATGAATTACATAATTGAAATATCGTTATCGGCTGTTATGATTTCATTCGTTCTTTTCGAAACAATTAAAATAAACATATTTAAAAAGGATAACGATGCTCTGATAACTGGCTTAATTAGCTTGTTATTATTGGGCTTTGGGATTCTCTTATCGATTAAATATAGCGTCCCCCTTGATTATGGCACAGTCGAAGAAATCAATCGTCCTCACGCTGAAATAATGTCTTATTTTGCAATTGCCAATGCATTAATTGGATTTGGTTTTATCCTGCTTTCGATAATTAAATTTATAATTTGGAAAATTAAAAGAGCATGTAACAAAAACTAATGCGATTAAAATTAGGCGTTTTGTAAAACCGGGTTGTAAATATTTTGAACGAAATAGTGCAGAAAAATCAATTTACACATTTCATTTTATGATTATAATGTCGTAAAAACCAAATATTAACATTTTGCTCATAAATAAATGGTAATTATTTGAAACTTATGCTGGTATTTTTACTAAAAATGCTTAGGTTTGTTTCTTTAAAAAACATAAAGCTATGCCAGAATCAAAAGTAAATCTCGAAGTCGCTAAAGGCTTAGGAATCAACGCCGAAGAATTTAAAATGATAGAAGATTATTTGGGACGTGAACCAAATTTTACAGAGTTAAGTATTTATTCTGTAATGTTGAGTGAACATTCGTCTTACAAAAACTCAATAAAATGGTTAAAAACCTTGCCAAGAGAAGGCGGCTGCTTATTAACTGAAGCCGGTGAGGAAAATGCTGGACTTGTAGATATCGGAAATAATCTTGCATGTGCATTTAAAATAGAATCTCACAATC
>JAQVPT010000238.1 GCA_028701945.1 Bacteroidales bacterium | reverse complement strand
AATTTTGTATTGGAAAAAATGACACATCTTGATAAGGAAAGTCCTAATTTTTTAATTAGGCTTCCTTTGAAAGAAAATTTATTGTCGATTTTAAAAGCTCAAATACACACTTTTTTAAACACTACCCCGAACTGCCAAAAGTAAGCGAACCTCCTCCTGAAAAAACAACAACTCCATTTGCAAAAACAGCATTGCCATTTATAAATAATTCATCATTTATAATAATGCTGGCATCACTAATTGAATTATTATTGAATTCAATATTATAAAAGGAACTACTGTTTGTATTGACATGTTGCTGAGAATTACTTGAAAACAAAACTTTTCCATTACCTGCGTTGAAAGTTCCCATATTATTCCAATTACCAGCTACAGTTAAGGTTTGCCCATTCGACATTTCTACTGTATGACCGGATTCATTGTCAAAATTACGACAACTTCCGAATGCTGAAGAAATTACAGGGGTAGAACTACCACAATTACTACCATAGGTTGTAAATAAAACATCATTTGAAGTGGATGGAACTACTGTTGGAATATAAAAATCGGTTCCATTAAAAACTATCCAGTTAGAAGGATTGTTCCAGTCGTTACTGATTGCACCTGTCCATACATAATCATCAGATACTAATTCAGAGGAATTTGGTGTGTTTACAGTTATTGTTACTTCATTAGATATTGCTGAAGAACACCCTATTCCAGTGCTGTTATATAAACATCTAAAATTAGTGGTAGAAGTTAATGCTTGTGTTATTAATGTATGATTGTTTGTTCCAATGTCAACCCACGAGTCCCCATTATAATATTGCCATTGATATGACATAATTCCTACTGGGTTTTCGCCAAATGCTCTTAAAGTTGCAGTTAATCCGCTACAAATAGTAGATGCTCCTGTAACCGAAACAGATGGATTGTTGTTTAGAGATATTAATATATAATCCTCTGAATCAGGACAAATCGAATTAGATATAGTCCACTTTAAAGTATAAACATTTCCTACAACACCAGTAAAAGTAGATGATGGGTTTGAGGTATTACTTATAGTGCCGTTTTCGCCTGTTACTATACTCCATGTTCCTATTCCGATGGTGGGTGTATTTGCTTCCAAAGATGTGCTTGTTCCACATATATATTGGTCTGTACCAGCATCGGCTGGAGTTGGGCTTTGATTGAATGTAATAACAACATCATCGGAAGATGAGTTACATGGACTGTTACTAATAGTCCATCGTAAGGTATATGTTGAGCCTGCTGTACCTGTAAAGGTTGTATTGTGTTGCGATGAGTTTGCAAATCCTCCTCCAGTACCACTAACAATAGACCAAGAGCCTGTTCCTATTTCCGGATCATTACCTGCTAAAGTTACTGTTGTTAATCCGCATGTGGAAGCACCAGTCTGATCAGGGCCGGCATTGGCAGTAGTAGGTAGCTTTACAACAGAAACTGTAACTCCTGATGAAGCCTGTCCCCAACATCCTGAAGAGGAATAAGGTCTTAAGTAATAAGTAGTTGTAGAGCCTGGAGACACAACTAAAGTAGCACCTGAACCAATACTAGTACTTGTACCACTTGGTGAGGTTTGCCAATAATAGGTTACACCTGTTGGAGGGGTATTACCTCTTGTAAGAGTAGCCGAACCTCCCACACAGATTGTAGTTGCACCTGTGGGAGCCGAAGGCACTCTTGTTGTAGTAAAATTAACATCAAATAATGTCCAGCCTGCATTATTAGAACAATTATCAGATGTGTACATTGATATCTTATTATCACCATCTCTTTCAAGATAATCTGAATGAGGTCTAACAGTAAAAGTAACAGTGCGTTGACTTCCACTTACCGAAGTAGTAGCACTAACTAAATCAATACGGGCTCCACCCCATGTAGAAGCTTTAGAAACATAACCACCACCGGAACAAGCCATCTGATCATCAGAATAGACATAAGAAGTTGGGTGCCAAGCGAAATAGCCACCAGCTAATGGTTCACCCAAATTATAATTAACAAGAGCCATCATACCGTAACTACCACCAAATCCGCTTCTAGGTTCAGTTGATTTTATTGTTATTGTGTATGTATTTGATCCATCAGTTGCCCAACACGAGTTATTTACTGTAACTTCGTCGTGGGTAGGTGCTGTATTATCAACCTTTACCCATTTACCTAAAGCCGTATAGCCAACCCCCTTCGAACACCAGTCATACAAATATGTGTACATATACCAATCCCAATCAGGACAACTTGAAGCAAATGTTGTTGACCACCTGTTTGTAATAGTCGTAGAACCCCATGCCCCGCCAACTACACTAGCATTAGTTATATTCAAATAGGAATCATTAGCCAACCAATCGGCAAAACTTCCCATAGTAGTGTAAGATTTGATTTCATCGGGAGCACCCCCACAATTATTTGGAGTACAATTATTATGATTAAACCCGAAGTATTGTCGCCAAACGCTTACATTATCGCTGTGAGTAATATCAACAGTAAGAACATTACCCCCCTTTACCCAATACGATGTACCATCGTAGTACTGATAACCTGAAACATTAGCATACCCTCCGTAAGTTGGACTAGTATTATCTACATTTACAGTAACCGGTGTTCGAGTAATACTGGGACATCCTGAAAGATTTGAATAAACTTCTATTTCTCTAAAATTTGGATTAGAACTCCCACCAATATTATAAAATCTTATGCTTGTGGTTGATATTTCGGTAAACTCAACATAATGCTCAGTACTGCTATTACTATATGTATAGAAATTAACATAACCCGCATTATTCATACGATTAGCTTTGTGTAGCTGGTAGGCGTCGAAACTTGCAGATATATCCTTATATTTCAAGAGTTTTGCAACGAAGCAGATGCACAAAGATAATTGTAAGCTTTCTCAAAATTTGGCTAATAATAAAACCATAAGCACCGTGCCAAACCACAGACTAACAACTTGTTACGAGCCTGCCAAGAATAATGCGATGAATAATGCGGGATAACTCGATCCATTCCAATATTGGAATGTACAAGATGTCATTGGTCTGTTATCTTTGAAGAATTTTACTGCACTTATTGATTGTGTGCTTGACCATGAGAATTCAATCCAACCACCTGTTGATGTCCATCCCCATGGAGTACTCCCATAAGCAGGTATTACACCATCATTATAGTTGCTAGGACCATAACCTGTACTATTATCACCTCCTCCCGAATGAGATACTGTTGCACTCGTGGCAATATTTATCTCGGTTTGGCTTTCACTCTCTGCATAATATGTAGTAGTAGAAGACGGGCTAACAGAAAAATTCTCACCACTCGAGCTCGAACCTATTGAAGTACCTCCGGAAGATGATGTGTACCAGTTGATAATATTTCCTGTAGATGTTGCATTTAGGTTACTGGAGCTACTATTACATATAGTAGATGGGGAGGCAGTAACAGACGTAGGAGCAAGGAGGCGTGCATAATCTATATGCTAACTCTCCTGAATTGGTAAATCCATCGCAAGAATAATTACTTATTTGAATAATGTAGTTGCCCGTAGAGGGGCATGTCCACTGTATGGAGGCCGGTAAACCACTACAATGGGCCCCATTATCATCGTTGTGCGTAATGTAATTCCAATGTTGATCATATATTCGCAGATACGAATCCTCCGAATTACTACACAAACTAAAATCATAAATATTATTTAATGTTGCAGAAAATCTGTACCAATATACATTTCCTGAAGTATAAGCCTGATTTTGCCATGAGGTAGTTGGAGTAATTGTTCCTCCACTGCTTGCATAAGGTGCAGTAGTGTACCAATATGCCATACTACCAGAATTATAAAAATTATTGCAAGAAAAATGTGCAGCAGAAATATAATATGTACCACTTGATGAACATGTCCAACTTAATGAAGCCGGAGTTCCACTGGCAAATGGTCCATTATCATCATTAGATGTTTGCTGAGAATAATTTGAATCATATAATCGCAAATAAGAATCTTCAGAATTAGAGCCAAGCGAAAAATGATAAGTCCTCCCTGCTGTTGCATAAAATGACCAATATGGGATAGTTCCTGATGAATATGATGCTGTATTTGCCTGACAATAAGGAGATATTGAACCTGAATTTGTATTTCCACATCCGATTGAAGAATATGTTATACGCATAGAAGGTAAATAATCATAGGTAGTAAAACCCATTCCATCGTATGGCCAGGTAAATCCTGAATCACTATATCCGTATCCTGCCCTGCTGGATATTGTACCGCGAAGATAATTACCACCACCGCTTGTGTATGAAGAGTTATCTCTTGACACATTAAACAAAATATTATTTGAAGAATTAAAGCTATAGTTACTTGAAAATGTATAATCATACCAATTACCACCCAGGGGAGTACCTATTGAAGCGGGACCATAATTTACTGTCCAACCTGTAGTAACATAAGATGTCATTGTTGTGGCAGTAGTTGGTAATGTTCGTATTCTAAAATTAGAAATTGCCTGCCCTGCAGTTTGATAACAATACATTCCCATGCCGGTGATATCAGCACCATTAGGAATACTTACTGCTGTAAGATCCGAAGCAAGAACAAGAAAATCATATCGTTGGTCATGCCAAAATGTATTGTATGGTATACCCGAATTAGTTGAATAAGACAGTGTATAGCCAGTTAATATCTCAACAGTTGGATCAACATAAACAGGATAAGTTCTTCGCGTATCTTTTAACCATGCAACAGGAATTTCATAACTAACAATTGCTTTACCATCTTCAATAATAACTTTATATTCAGCAATATATTTACTATCCTTATATTCATCAGGGACAGGCTTATCTGAGTTATTTATTTCATCTGTTATTTTAGGGATTTCGCACTGCTTTAGTACCTCATCTCTGCTAATTTTTCCATCAAAAACAACCACAGGTTTAAACCTAATACCATCACTATCATCGGGCATCATTATGTTAAATGATTCAGCAGAAAAACTACGCCTTTTTCTTTTACCTTCATTTTCGAGGTATCATCCTTCGGGAATTTCAATCTCCTGACTAAAAACAAGAGTTTCGTCCTGATTGCTCTGCAACCAATCAGCATTGCTTAAAATATATCCAGACTCAACGCCCGAAGGCAACATTACCATTTCAAATTCAAGATTTGGTATTATATCATTATACTGTAGCACTCTTCGGTCTATCTTATTTACTGATGGACTACTTAATATTTGCCTGTTTTTGTTACCATTATGCTCAACAACTTCAATATATGGATTCAATCCAAGCTTAATACTATTATTATCCTTTTTAATTATAAAGCCATCCTCAATTCTATCTGAAAAATAAATTTGAAAACTATTTTTTGTATTACACAATTCATAATCGGGGAAATAGCCGGTATAGTTTTCTTCAATACTCAAGTCTATATCTCTCCAATTACCATATTCATCTTTATAATGTACACCTGCCAAAAAAATAGCAGTAAACGTTCCATCTTCGTTCCTAAATGTCTTTGTATCCCTCGTTCTGCTGTCAAAAACTTCATCTTCCGGATTATAAGGATAATAAACTCCTTTTTCGCTCCACTTATTTGCATGATAAAGAGAATACATTCCTGTTTTATCAATCCATGATTCTCCTTCATTAGTTGAATTAAGCTTAACCCGCATTATTCATCGCATTATTCTTGGCTGGCTCGTAACAAGTTGTTAGTCTAAGGATTGGCACGGTGCTTATGGTTTTATTATTAGCCAAATTTTGAGAAAGCTTACAATTATCTTTGTG
>JAQVPT010000017.1 GCA_028701945.1 Bacteroidales bacterium | reverse complement strand
CCATAAACAAATATGATGTTAATGCAGCAGACAATGATGCGAGTAAGAGCGGAAGTAAAGATGACATTGTCAAATCAAGCATAATAACCTCCAATGTAAAAATAATAGCAGCGACAGGAGCTTTAAAAATTGCAGCAATTGCACCAGTACATGCACAGCCAATAAGTAAAATCACTTGTCGATAACTCAAATTAAACAAACGCCCAATATTACTACCTATGGCCGCACCTGTGGCAACAATGGGACCCTCCAAACCGACAGACCCTCCAAAACCGACAGTTAAAGAACTTCCTACAATTCGCGACCACATATTATGTTTTTCAATCTTACCCTGATTTCGAGACATATTGTATAAAACCATAGGGATACCATGACCTAATTTCTTTTTGACGACATATTTCACAAACAACACTGTCAATAGTATTCCTAAAGCAGGAAAGATAATGTACAAATAACTAAATGAATACCTATCAATAATAGTAACGGCTAATTCTCTAACCAAATGTACCGTATTTTTCATCAAAACTGCTGCAAATCCAACAGCAACTCCAACAACTACAGCAAGTATTAACATGAAGTTTTTATCACTTATATGTTTCATACGCCAGATTAAAAATCTTTTTTGTATTCGTTTAAAGTTCATAGATGAAATTTTGGATTGCAAAGATGATGTTTTTTTCGCAATCCTGAAAACTTATGATGGTGATAAAAATCAAGTTGTTCATTAATTTTGTATTTTTGACCATTAATTAAATGAAAAATTAAATGAAAAAATACAATATAGGAATTGCCTTAGGTGGCGGAGGCTCAAGAGGTTTTGCACATCTCGGTGTCTTGGAGGCATTAAACGAAAAAGGAATATACCCTGATGTGATTTCTGGAACCAGTGCTGGCTCTATTGTCGGAGCACTGTATGCTTCTGGAATGAAACCCATGGAGATTTATAAACAAATGAAAAAAACAAAATTTACAAATTTCACAAGCATACACCTACCAAAAGATGGCCTTTTTACATTTGACAACCTTAGAAAAAAACTTGAAAAAATAATCCCCCAGAAAACATTCGAGGAATTAAAAACCCCGCTTTTTATTTGCATAACAAACTTTAACAACGGAAAACCAGAGTATGTAAGCACAGGCCCTTTACATGTTATAATACAAGCATCTTGCTCTATTCCAGTTCTAATTTCACCAACTAAAATCAATGATACATATTATGTCGATGGTGGACTTGTTGATAATTTGCCAATAAGACCATTAGTTAGAAGATGCGAAAAAATTATTGGTGTTAATATATCACCTTACGAAGAAATTGCAAAAGTTGACCATTTATTTCATGTGGCGGTCAGAACATTTCAAATTAGCCTTAACAGTAATATAAGGTATAGCAAAAGTAAATGCCACACTTATATAGAGCCTAAAAATATAGTTAAATACAATATGCTTGAAACGAAACACAGCGACGAAATGTTTGAAATAGGTTATAAACACGTAAAAAAAATGAATCTGAAAGAATTAAAATTGTGATTCTGTAATCCAGTGATTCTGTGATTCTGTAATCCAGTGATTATGTGATGATGTGCAGTTTACTGCCTTCGTTGTCTTCGAAA
The DNA here is from genome assembly GCA_028701945.1 of Bacteroidales bacterium. Lineage (GTDB taxonomy): Bacteria > Bacteroidota > Bacteroidia > Bacteroidales > ML635J-15 > Bact-19. The sequence goes on along the minus strand of JAQVPT010000017.1, from coordinate 21,004 downwards.
AGTTCGACTCCGCTTCTACATCTCTCTTTTCAGACACCCTATCGGTAATCGGCAAATTAAATCAGACAAGAATAATGGTTTTTTTATAATAACTTTTTGGGTATCGTAGCAATGAAGCTTTTAAGATAAAAAGGTTCAAAATAAACGAGATCTACAAATCGTAGTTCATTAAAATAATCATCAGCTATTTTTACCATAAACTCGGCAGAAGGATAAGTAGCATCGGTAAAACAAAAGCCATCCCATTTGATAGTTTCTTCGCATTTTAATGCTCCGTTACCGCAAAATAATACTTTTTTACCACGATATTCGCTAAAAGAGTTTTCATCAATTATTTTTGCTTCTGTTTCTGTAATAAGATTGATATTACCGTCATAAACAGAACAATAGACTTCCATTCTTCTTGCATCAATCATCGGTATAATAAAATCATATTTTGATTTTTGAGTCTCTTTTGCCATTTTTGCCATAATCAACAAAGTGTTTATCGCAATTAACGGTAAATTACCTCCAAGACAAATCCCTTTAGCAGTGCTAACTCCTATTCTTAAGCCAGTATAAGAGCCAGGGCCTTCACTAATAGCAACTGCGTCGAGAGAATTAGCTTTGAGAGCATTTCTTTCCAAAATATCTTGCACTAAAACAGCTAATATTCTGGAATGCTGTCCATGTACAAATCCTTGTGTCGATGGATCATCAATCGTAAGATCAATAATTTCTCCATTATTCGATAAACTAACCGAACAAATTTCTGTCGAAGTCTCAATATTTAAAATTATTGCCATATTTTTTTGCAAATTTAATAAAATGAATAAAATAACATTAGTAATAAATCAATAATTATACTTCTGATTTATAGGTAGTTGCCAAAATAATTAAACAATGTTGCGTTGTGCGTGCCACGTTTCAGCTTTTATATCTGTCTATTATATATAATTCATGGTACTAAAATTGATATAATTAGGACAAAGTAAAAATAAAAATGAAAAAACTTGTTTACAATACTCCTCACGGACAATTATCTGTCAGAAGCAACGGAGAGATTACTCTAAGATTTGAGAGCCTCTTTATGCAATTGAGCAGTGAGCAATTTACTGAATTCGTAAACTTTATAAATACAAACATTAATATTATTGCAGGCGACTCCCAAGGGGAAGATGATAACAGCTTTTATCATAAAGTATTGCGTAACATGAGAAAAGAATATATGTCAGAGTTTAAAAAGCTAATAAACGTACCTATATATTCTTTGGATTATGAATTAGATGTTTTTGATTCTCTCAAACTAATGAAAACAAAACAAATTGGTACAGTATCAAACAATATAAATACAAGCCTTGTTAAAATAGACGCTGATGCAATTTGCCTTAATTAATCAGTAAGACGCAGTAAATAGAAAATAACAAGAGAACAAGAGAAGTGAAGAACAGATTGAAGGATGCGCTAATTTGAGGATACAGTATCACATAATCACATTTTTATTAGACTATTAGATTAGTGAACTTTTTTACAAACTTTAGTGATGTAGAACATAAAAGAAAATAATTAGTTTCAAAAAATGTTTACTACATTTGTTATTTAAGAAATAGGTTTAATAATATAAAAACACAGATTATGAGAAAGCACATTTTTAATGCAGGTCCTTGCAAATTATCGGACAGAACTTTAGAGAATACCTCAAAAGCAATTTTAGAGTTTAATAACAGTGGACAATCAATTTTTGAGGTTTCGCACCGCGGAAAAGATTTTCAAGCTGTTATGGATAACACAGTTGAATTGATGAAAGAGGTTCTCAATATACCTGAGAATTATTCAGTATTGTTTTTAGGAGGTGGTGCTAGTTTGCAATTTTGCATGATCCCTTATAACTTTATGAAAAAGAAAGCTTTTTATCTTGATACTGGAACATGGTCAACAAAAGCTATTGCCGAAGCTAAACTGTGGGGAGAAACTGTTGTAGTAAGTTCAAAAGATAAAGGCTTTACATATATTCCTAAAGACTTTAAAGTGCCTTCAGATGTGGATTATGTTCATATTACAACAAATAATACTATTCGTGGAACAGAGATATTCGAAGATTGGTCTTTTGATGCTCCGCTAATTGCAGATATGTCTTCAGATATTTTAAGTCGTCCTGTTGATTTTTCAAAATATGTTATGGTATATGGTGGTGCTCAAAAAAACATGGGTCCAGCAGGTGCTACATTTGTAATTATTAATAACGATTATCTAAGTAAAGTTGTTGATAGACCAATACCTGCAATGTTAAAATATAGCACTCATATTGATGGTGGTTCTATGTATAATACTCCTCCAGTTATTAATATTTTTGCTATCCGCGAAACTCTTCTTTGGGTAAAAGAAATGGGCGGTATGGTTGCAATGAACAAACTTGCTGACGAAAGAGCAAAAATGATGTATGATACTATCGATGCTAGCAAAATGTTTAAATCACCTGTTGTTAAAGAAGATAGATCTAGAATGAATATCGTTTTTGTATTTGAAGATAAATATAAAGAACTAGAAGCTGAATTTATTGCTTTTGCAGGTAGTAAAAATTGTGTTGGACTTAAAGGACACAGATCAGTTGGCGGTTTTAGAGCTTCTACTTATAACGCATGTACAATGGATGATGTTAAAGCTCTTGTTAGTGTAATGAAAGAATTTGAAGAAAAACACGCATAATAATTGGTTAAATTAGGGTTTGACAATCCTTTAAAGCATTAAACGCTCCTTTTTTAGGAGCGTTTTTTATTTGGATATATATACAGTAAAGAAATCTGAATCTATATCTAATTCTTTACAATTCGCTATTATAAAATCATAAACAATGTCTTTAGAATAGTTACGAGGTTTTATTCCTTTTTGTATTTCTCTAATGTCAATTTTATCAACTATGAAATATGTTGTTTGAGTGTTTATCATATTATTCAAATCTCTGATAATTCTACTTTCTTGACCAATATATTCGTTTGCTGACATCCAGTCTATTGGAGCTGGATTTTTAGTTTTCATGGCTGCGTAAAACATAGCGTTGTGTGGAAAGACAACGGTATTGTTCATTGAATTATCTAATCCATAAAATACATCTGACAACTCGTTGTAATACGCAACAACATGACGATTTGCTCTTATATCTCCAAATTCTTTTGACGAAAGGCTTAATCCTGCAACAAATTCTACGGAATCGGTGTCTCTGTAATTGACTCGTGGTTGACTGTATAAGCCGAATCCAAAAACAACAGCAGATAGTACAACTAATAAATATTTATTTGTCGCTGGTTTTAAAAATGTTGATGGATATGATAAAATGACATCAAAGCACAAAACTGTTAGTGAAATGAAAAGTATCCCAGTAGCAAAAACTGGTGAATTATCTCCAAGAGAAATTGAAGATGTCCACGCAATAATTAAAGCTGCTACAGATATTTTTCTTAAAGCGAGATGTTCAGGATTTATCAAATAATGAAAAATCGTAAAAGATACAGACATAAAGAACAAGTCGAAAGGCAAGTTGTAAATATCAATTTCATTAAGCATAAAATGTCTTATTATAATCGCAATTGTGAAAAATAGGAATATAACCGAAATTAAAGCGTGGTAGCCTTTATCTATAAACATTTTTTCAAACCCCGACTTTCTTTTAAAATATAATAATGCACAAATAAAAACGCAAGCAATATTTAGTGCTGATGTAATTCCGAAAGCAAACTTTTTAGCGAATTGTAATATAGCAGTTTGAAAAAACTCGTTGCGACCTGTCATTTGGCTGATAAATTCAGAAAATCCTCCAGATGCTAATAACATAATAAGATAAGCTATAAATGGGAGTACACCAATAATAAAAACTGGTGTGAACTTCATAAACTCACGACGATTTTGGTAAAGAATATATAAGAAACCTGCTATGGTTATAACAGCAAATGTTTGTCTCGACAAAGCAGCAATTGCCGTGAAAAATAAACCTGCTGCAATTTTCCATTTGTTTTTCGAAAAGATTAATGGCAGAGCGATAACTGACCAAAATATCGCATCTATTGTTGTCCATGAATAAAGGTTGTAATTTAATATCGTTAAGGTAATTCCTGCAATTAGTAACGAAAACAGATATGTAAAATGATAATTCTTTTTATTAACTCGTTCTAGTGCTCGAAAACTCATGATACTCATCACTAAAGCAATTATAAAATATTGGAATAATACAAATATTCGTGCATTTTCGACTAGTGAGCCAGGAATTATGAAATTTAAACTGTGCAAATATGCACTTGCAACGGGTCTGATAGAAATAAAATCAGTATGGGCATTTTCTCCATTAATAATTCGCCACGATTGTGATAGAACAACGCCTTCGTCAGTAGGATTAAAACCTTCGTTCCCTATGTAATTGATACTACTAAAAAGGATACTGAGTCCTATTAATACAAATAAGGGGACCAGCAAATATTTGTTTTTTATGTTTTTCATTTGTTTTTTATTCTTTATAAAGCAAAAGTAACAAAAACACTGCTTATCTTTGCCGATATGGATGGAATGTTTAAAAATATTAGTGATGTAGAGCAAAGTATACTAAAAAAAATATCTATTGATGAGCCAATTAGTATTGAAGAAGGTATATATCTGTTTGAAAAGTCAGATTTTTCTTTTTGTGCGTTTTTAGCTGATCAAATAAGGACGAAAAAATTTGGTAAAAAGACCTTTTATAATAAAAATACACATATCGAAATTAGCAATCGCTGTGTTAATAAATGTAAGTTTTGTTCTTTTTACCGTGAGAAAGGTATGCCAGATTGTTGGGATCTTGATATTTTTGATGTGATAGGAATATTAAATAGTAAAAAAGACGAAAATCTAACAGAAATTCATATCACAGGAGGTTTACATCCTGAAAAATTTACTCAGTTTTATTGTGATCTTTTTGCTGAGATAAAAAAAAGTTTTCCCAAAATACATATTAAGGCTTTTACAGCAGTTGAGATTGAATACTTTGCTAAAAAGGATAAAATGAGTATTTTAGAGACACTTAAAGTGTTAAAAGATAATGGGTTAAACTCGCTAGCTGGGGGAGGAGCAGAGATTTTAGATGATAGTATTAGAACAAAAATATGTCCTGAGAAAACTAATTCCAAAACATGGTTAAATGTTCATGAAATCGCACATAGTCTAGGTTTGTCGAGCAATTGTACCATGCTATACGGACATATCGAAACTGTCTCCGATAGAATTTCGCACATGGCACGTCTTCGTGATTTGCAGAATGTTTCTGGTGGATTTAATTGTTTTATTCCTTTAAAATATAAAACTTATGGCAATAGATTAAATATCGAAACTGAAATAAGCCTGCTTGAGGAATTAAAAACATATTCAATTGCCAGAATATTTTTAAATAATATCCCACATATTAAAGCATATTGGCCTATGACAGGAAAGGAGAACGCAGTTCTTAGTATGTCTTTTGGTGTTGATGACATGGATGGAACAATTAGTGATTCTACAAAAATATATTCAATGGCTGGAAGTAGTGAGCAGAAACCAGAAATGACTGAAATCGAAATGCGTAATCTAATTGAGAGTAATGGTTTTCAGCCTGTTGAGCGGGATTCTGAGTATAATGAGATTTAATTAGAGTCAGCAAAACTACAATCCACATTCTTTGTACAACATCTTTGCAGCCGCCCGATTTTTCATATTTGCTGCTTTTTGCCATGCATGGCATGCCTTTTCTTTATTATTTAGATTAAACTGACACACGCCGTAGTGATACCACGCCTCTGGTTGTTTAGGATTAATGTCGAGTGCCATTGAGTAATCGTTTGCTGCAAAACGCCACGATTCAAGTTTGTAATAAATGTCTGCACGCTGGACAAAATAATTTTTCTCAGATGGGTTTTTATCTATAAGAATATTTAACTCTATTAGAGCTTGTCTAAAATCTTGATCTTCTGTTAGTATTAGAGTTTTTAAATGTGTCGCTTCTTCGTTGTCAGGAAAATAAACTAAGAATTCGTTTACATATTTTAATGCTTGCTCTGTGTTATTGGCTTTTAATAACAATTCTGCTTGTGTAAGCATGTGTTGAGGTGTGAAGATATCAATTTTTAAAAGTTCTGAATTTGTGAATAATGCTGCATCGGTTTTTTCAGTTGCAAGCTCTATCTTGAGCTTAAGATTTAATGCATCAATATATTTAGGTTTTTGTTCTATTGCTGTTTGAATATATTTTAGAGATTCTGAGTAATTTTCTAATTCGTAATAAATAAGTGCTAATCTATAATTAATAATTTCTCTAGCAGCACTGTATTTTAATTCTTGGAGTATTTGTAATGCCTCATTTGACTTTTTTTGAGAACTAAGATAAATTGCTTCTTCGAGTTTTAATGCGTTTTTAGAATATCTTTCGATACTCCAAAAATCTCTCCATTCTGAACTTGTATTTATAGTTTCAAATTCGTTGTAAGAGATGATTTCAGAATAAAATTTAGGGTTTTTATAATCAAAATGTTTTTCTAAGTATGCAACACTCTCTTCAGCGAAACCCATTTTTGCAAATATTTTTGCCAAGTCAAAATTTGTTTCTGAAGGATATAGGTTTTCAACTGATTTTAAAATCCTAATAGATTTAAGGAAATCTCCTTTATCATAATAAATTTGAGATAAGAGATTTTGGCATTGGTAACAATCTGGTTTTGAGTTTAATATTAATATTGCAGAGTCCGTTTTTTGTGTTTCAATGAAATTTAATGCTTGAAAATAAGAATCTCTGTCGGGATTTTGGGCTTGTGTCCCTAAACTCAGAAACAAAATGATAATAATATTTACAATTATCTTTATCATTCTTGTATCTGTTTAGTTTCTGTTGAATTAAACACATGAATAAACCCATTCAAGTGCCTCACCTCAACACCTGTAAGTCGTTGTTCATAGACATCACAAATGTAATAATAAACTCCATCGCTTACAATTTTGCCATTTTTGAAATTACGTCCATCCCAATTAATATCAGGGTCTTCTGTTTCGAACATTAGTTGTCCCCATCTATTAAAAATTTGGATATTAATTTTTTCTACAAAATAGTAAGGAAAAAATGGCTGAAACAAATCGTGTATTCCATCATTATTTGGAGTAAAAACATTCGGCAATTCGTAGTAGGTGCAATCATCGAGACAGGTTCTAACTGAGGCAGAGCTTTCGTTGTTAAACGAATCAACTGCTGTCATGTAAAAGCAGCCTGCCATGCCTAATTCTGGGTAAAAAATGTGCGAATATGAGTTTGCATTGGCTGTATGGATTAATTTGTGTTCTCCATCAATATACGGTGAATAATATAGTCTATATTCTTTAACATCGTTGTAACAAGTATCATTATAATCCCATAAAATATCAAAATATATTGAGTCGCACGTACTTGTTATCGACATATTTGGCGGACAAGGTGGAGTTGTATCAATAGCCTCCTCACAATTTTCTTGCGAAAGATTAATAATTGGATTTATGATTCCGTCAACAGAATAAGCTCCAGTTGATCTTACAAAATAGCAATATTCTTTTCCGTTTATCAAGGATTTATCAATATACGTTTCAGCGTTAGTTGTGCCAATTGAGTCATACCCTAAAAGTGATTCTGAATAACGATAAATTGTATATTCGGAATTTACCCAAGGTGTATTTTTATTAAAATTAAGTTTTAGAGCATTCTCCATTTGCGTAAAATCAATGTAAATAGATGAGGCAATATGTGGTGTCCCGATTAGGAATTCGTTTCCAGTTTGATTGTTATAAAATTCAACTTTATATGACCACGGTAAATTTCGAGTATCAATGCCTGTATCGACAAATGTCGTATCATTAATATCGTTTAGTGTTGCGATTTCAACTAAATTTTCGCCAAAATATCCTTCGGAACGGTATAATATATACTGGTATGGTCCAGGTGCTTCGCCAATATCTATTTCTGTAGGTTTTGACCAAGCGATGTAAATGTCTCCGTTTGTTTCGTTAGTTGTATTTACGCTTACATTAGTTATTGTAGGGATTCCACGAACTGAAGTGGCACAAATTTCATCGGAGGCATATCCTTCTGCTTCGTCAGGAAAAACTGCAGTGATTAGGTAGCAGTATTCATGTCCTTGCGAAATCGAATTATCATCATACGATGTATTAAAGTAACCTTCGACATAAGCAATTTTTGTATATCCCAAGTCTTCGGGAACTCCAACTTCACAAAAGTCAGGCACAAATCCAGAGGGTGTTATTCTGCGATATATGTTATATCCTACTGCGTTCGTACAATAGTTTGCATCCCAGATAAGCGATATTATATTTGTTGTTGCCGATATAAGTGGATTTTCAACTTTGGGTCCCACAATTGAGATGCTTAAACTTTTGATATCAACAAGACTAACTGGTGCGTTATTATCTTCTGCTTTAATGTTTAAATTATAGGCCTGTTTTCTTACATAATCACATTCAGTTTGCCATGTAAATTCGGCTTCTGCATATCCTGGATTTGATGCTGTTTGCTCTAGAGATGCTACTGATCCTGATATTTCAAAAGGAGCTCCATGTGCTGATAGCGTAATGTAATCATTATTTGGGTCAGTGGCAGATAGATTATATGTTAACAACGAATCTGCTTCAATACAAATATCGTTGGCATTTACAACTGGTGGTTTATTGTTAGTTTCAAAAACCTCTATTTGCATATCTCTGATTATCTGACCAATTTTTATTCCTTTTCGCCATTCTTCGATTAGCATTGCGATATTATAAACACCTGGATATACGGGAGTGTCCCACACGAGGTCACCAGTGATTTCATTAATTGTAAGTGCATTGGATGCAGCAGGAAGCGTATAGCCTTCAATCGGATTGCCATTTTCTTCTCGGCAAATAGTAAGTTTGTACGAAAGGCTGTCTCCATCGGGGTCGTATGCCCCAGGATTATGTATGAATATTTGTCCTACAGCGGCTTTATCAACAGGCGGTTGTGTTAGTATCGGAGTGTTATTTATTCCTAGGACAGGATTTATTAACATTGTTGTTGAGATTGAAAAAATAGTGTTGACAGAGTTGGGGATATTATTTACTCCAAGATTGCGATTTGGATCTTCAACAACAATAACATAAATACCTGGTCCAGGGTATGTGTGTGTGCCTACATATTTGTTTCGTCTGTAATTGTCTGGTAAGTCTATTTTCTCAATACGAGGCAAAATACTTGTTGTGTTATCACCCCACTGTATTTCTAGTTCGGGTCTGTCTGCTGTCCATCCAGGCCCTGTCGCAGTATAAGTGATAATTGTAATTTCAAATGTGAGATCAGAAATTTGCCTATAAGTTATTTCGCCTGCACGATTATGAGTAGCAAGAATCTGTGTTACAGTTATTAGAAATAATATGAAAAGGCCAAATTTCTTCATTCTTGCAAAGTTACGATTTTAAACAAGTTGTATGAATAAAATATTACTAAAATAACTTATAAATTATTAATTTGTTGCATAATATGTTGCCCGATGCTACATTTTAGGCATTTTCTTTTATCGCAATAGCTTTTTTTAAGGTGTAGTAGGGCTTGCGTTTCAAAGGCATTTGATGGGTTAATTCCAAATGTTTTCCAATGGCGAATTTCTCTATTGTCTTCTGGTTTTAATGACCTTAGTAGCTGATAGTGTTTTGATTGTGAATCTTCTATGGCGTTCTCTTTGTAATAAGAAAAGACAAATGGTGCTACTGTATTTATCATGATAGTTTCAAAAGCGATATTCCCAAAACCAGACATTGTTTTATCCGTAATTGTTCCAAATGAATAATGCTTTGTCCAGTATTCTGAGACTTGTATTTTAAATATTTTTTTCAAAATCTTATAATCTGGATTATTTATAATTGTAGTAAATAAACCATGAAAAAATGTCATCATTGAAGCAAACTGAGCAATTTTAATATGTGGTAGATTTGATGGTCGCATTTTGGAGAATTTCCAATTTGTTGCTGATATTGGTGATAGATCATGCATCTTTCGTAAAAAAATGTATTCTGATTTAAGTTTGATAACATACTCATCTATGCTGGCTATTTCTAATAAACCTGATTGTCCAAATAAAATGGCCTCTAACTTGAATATATTGTCTGAGTATTTTCTCAGTATTTTTAACGGTGTCTTAATCGCGAGTTGCTCGAAAGCATCTGAGTTTACACCTGCTCCAAAACTTCTTACAAGGCTAACGTAAAAAGCATATTCCCAGTCGTTAGTTGATTTTAATAGTAACTCATTAATAAATTCTGATTTGTATTCAAGCCGCTCTATTCCCATCTTTTCGATTGAAATATTGAAAATTTCTTTCTCAATAAGTTCTCTATAACCTGTGCAAGGTATTTGTTCATCGCTTAATCTGAATTCTTCAAATTTATTGAAAATTATTTGTGGAAAACTCATTTCCCATACAGGTATTTCAGTTTTTGAATTTGTAAAAACAGATTTATCATGTTTATAAACGATGTGCAGAATAACATTTGCGTATGCGGGGTCTTCGTTATGTTTATGTTTGTACCAGTCAGATGAATTAATATGAATTTCTACATTCCCTATCCATATAATATCATCTATTTTAATTTTTGCATTAAAGAAGTCAGGACCCGAGTCGTGATTATGTTGACCAGTGTCGATGATTTCGATTGTTCTACCGTCTGTAAGGCGGACAGGATTATCTAACCAAAGACGTTTCTTGTAAATGTAATGTAAAAAGTCTTCTTTCATGATTTTGTAATTGGTGCATAAAGATAGTAAAAACTTGCAGACGAGTAAAATAATTTATCTAAAATCTCATTGTTTGAAACGAGTATATTTTTACTTTTGTGGTAATGAAAAAGTCAATGAAATTAATTAAAGCGGAGGAGTTATTTAACAGCATTAGTCATGGTATAGGGGTTTTAATTGCGATAGCATGTTTTGTTTTACTTGTAGTCTTTGCCTCAATTCAAGGGGATGTATGGAAAATTGTTAGTTTTAGTATTTTTGGTTCTACGATGATTGCAGTATATATTTCTTCTACTTTATATCATAGTTCAAAGGATTTAAGAAAAAAATCGAAGCGAAATATATTTGATCACTCTATGATTTATACTCTTATTGCAGGAACTTATACTCCGATTAGTTTAGTTACATTGCACGGAACTTTCGGTTGGATTATGTTTGGGATTATATGGGGTTTAGCTGTAAGTGGAATTATATACAAATTATTATTTTATGGTGGCAGTGCTCAAGAGCGTAAAATCTCAGCATGGTTATATGTTGTAATGGGCTGTATAATTATTGTTGCCATAGGTCCATTAATTAGAAGTGAATCAGCTACCACTTTATGGTTTTTACTTGCAGGTTGTTTAAGTTATGGTGCTGGAGTGGCATTTTATTTAATAAAAAGCATTCCTTTTGGGCATGGGGTTTGGCATCTTACGATTTTAGGTGGCACTATTTGTCATTTTTTTGCTTTTTTATTTATGACAATATAAAAAAAAGGTGCTTATAAAGCACCTTTTTTTATATTGTTTATTTATGAAATCTAATTAGTAAGTTAGATTAACAAAGAATCTTTCACCTTTTTGAGTATTTACACCGCTTACTGACCCAACGTATGTAACTTCTTTAAAAGAGTTGTCTGCTTGAGTTTGGTTAGCTTGAAAATCTACAGGTGTTATTGTTACTGGTACGCCTGCGTGAACAGAAGTAGGTAATTGAATTGAGTATTTACCGTCTGTAACAGTTGTTTCATATTGTAATACTTCATAAGTATAACCAGCGATAGGGTTTTGCACTAAACTTTGAGAGTTGATGCGGAAAACAACTTTTGTTCCGTTAGGAACAAATTCGTATCCTGCAGTAGCTAAGTTCATGTCTGCTTTAACAGTACCAGAAACAGTAACCATTGGTAAAGGTTCTGGAACGTATTCATCTTCTTTACAACCTGTGAACGTTAATAATACACCAAGAGTGGCGATTAACAAAACTGAAATAATGTTTTTCATAATTTTTAAATTTTAAATTTATACTCTTTTTCATTAAATACTAAAAATGGAACATAATAAACAATGCACCTGAAGTGAAGTTGTCAATTCCTAGTGCTCCGTCGTGAGCGTCTTCGGTTGTCTCAACTTCAATGTCTGTACCGTTCCAACGTTCAACAGTTGTAAAACCACCGTTTTTGAATGTATTGAAACCTAAACCCATTTCACCACCAACTGAAATTTTTGGAGCAAAGAAATACTCAACACCAATAACACCTCTTAAAGTAACACCTAACGAGGTATTGTTAAAGTTTTCTAGAGTTCTTTGTCCACCAGTAACTTGCGTGTTTGTTGTAAAGCCAAACCATGTAGGAGATGAAAATTCTGTTGTAATTGGGTTTCCATAAGTGAAAGTGGTTTTTGAAGTGTTGTAATTTACAAAAGCACCTCCACCATAATAACCTTGCACACGGCCTTTACCTCTGTACATTAAATAATCAGCACCAACGCCAATGTTAGTAGCATTAATTACTCGCTTGTCGGTAACTTCCATTAATGGATCCATGATTTGTTGGTCCATAGTTACGAACTCTCGGTTAGTTGAGTTTACTAGTCCATTGCGGACAGCACCACGAATAGCAACTTGGTCTTGGAGATAATACTTAACATAAATATTATTAGCATTATAAAGACCGTTAATAAATCCAAAGCTGGCATTGTTTCCAACAGTACCGTTAAATAAGTTTCCGAAATAGCCCAATATAGGTAATGCATCTATACCTAAAGCCATTTCACCTTGTTGAGGCAAGATCATTTCCCCACGTTTAGAGAGCATGTTTACCTCTTCTTGTGCGAATAATCCTACTGATAGTAGAACAGCACAAATCGTAATTGTTAAATGTTTCATAATTGAAAAGCATTAATTAAACATAATTTTATCATCACAAAGATACAGTTTGTTTTATAAATACAAATTATTTATCTATTTATTTTAATTCGTATATAAAATAAAAAAAACTGTCTGCGTAATGCAAACAGTTTGCCAAATATTATTATTTGTAATATTATCTTTTATGACGTCCTTCGTCAGAAACGGTAAGTTTTTTTCTTCCTTTAGCTCTTCTTCTTGCTAAGACCTTGCGGCCTTCAACTGTGGCCATTCTTTCTCTGAAACCGTGCTTATTCCTTCTTTTTCTATTTGAAGGTTGAAATGTCCTTTTCATTTGCTATCTATTTTTATCGTTATCATTCTTTTAATGGACTGCAAAAATAGTATTTTATTTTATGAAACAAAAAAATATTTCGATTTTTTATTAATAGTATTCGATAAATTTTTTTAGTCACTAGTTTTGTTCGTTCTATTATAGTGTTGTTTTACGATTAAGTGGAGAACATGTTGGGGTAGGAGGGACTTGCTCAGTAAGTGTTTCCATTAAAATTTATAGGTAGAAATATTATTTTTTTTGTTTCAAAAAACTCAGTTTTAAAGATTTCGCTGATATTATATACTTTGATTTTAGCGAAATTTGCAATTTCATCGTGAAAGTCGCCACCTTTTAAATAAATTATTCCAGAATTAGTATTGTTTTGGTTTTTTCTAAATAACTTCGAGCTAATATTGACAAAAGCTGGAAAAGCAGTAACGGCACGGCTTATAACAAAATCATATTTTGCAGGTAAGGTTTCGGCTCTTGCTTTGATTGCTCTTACATTTGTTAATCCTAGTTCTTGAGATATATTTTTTACAGCAACAATTTTTTTGCCGATGCTGTCAACTAAATCAAAATTTGCATCTGGAAACATTATTGCCAGCGGTATTCCGGGGAACCCCCCACCTGTTCCGATGTCAATAATGTTGGTGCCAATTCCGAAATTAAAGTGTTTTGCAATAGATAATGAGTGTAGTATATGTTTTTCGTAAAGGTGGTCAGTGTCTTTTCGGCTTATTAAATTAATTTTTGTATTCCATTCTTTAAATAGATAAACTAATTTGTCAAATTGAGCTAATTGTTTTTTTGTGATATCTGGGAAGTAGGTTTCGAGTGACGAGTACATTAGATTTTATCGTTTTTAGCATTGACTAACGGTGCAAGAAGTTCGCGTGCTCTAAATAACTGTGCTTTAACTGTGCCTAATGGCAATTGCATTTCGGTGGCAATTTCCTCATAGCTAAGTTCTTGGTAGTAGCGTAAATCTATGAGTTGGGCATATCGTGGTTTTAATGTTCTAATCATTTTACGCAATTCGATAGCTTTTTGCTCTTTAATTACAAGTTCTTCGGGGTTTAGGCTTCTACATTCAAAATTTGAGTTGTCTGGATCGTGAAAATCAACACCAGAGTCATAAGATTGAGGTCTGATTCTTCTTTTACGTACAAAATCAATACAATTATTAATGGCTATTCTAAAAACCCAAGTGCTAAATGCATATACGGGTGTATATTGCGAAAGATTGTTAAAAGCTTTTCCGAAGGTTTCCATTGTGAGGTCTTCGGCATCGTTTTCATTACCTATTTTTTTTAGTAATAAAAAATAAATAGAGTCTTGATATCGAGCTAGTAATTCCGCATAAGCTCTTTCTTCTCCTTGAATTGCCAGTTCAATGATTTCAAGATCCTTTTGTGCTTTTGCTGAAAAATTACTACGTTCTACCATTTCTTTTCGTTATATCTAAATTTGTTAGATAATAATACTATTAAGTAAAAAATCGGTGCAAAGATATCAAATAAAACAAAATAATAAAAAGAGATCTGACTATTAAATATTTTACATAGCTTTTTTTCAACGAAATACAGGCTTACTAATCTTAGTGATAAAAGCATCATGGCCAATGGGTATAATCTGCTGAATATTAAGCATATAGTTGAAATATAAAATATTGAGCGGCTAATTATTTCGATGCTTGAAAATACTTTTGCAAAAATCGAATATTTTGTTGATGTTGAGATATGTCTTGCCTTTTGGTGTAAAAATTTTTTTAAAGTGTTCGAGGGGATAGAATATGTAAAAGCGTCTTTATTTATACAGACAGCGACATTGTTTTTATTCGCAACCGAAGCAACAAAAAGGTCGTCATCTCCAGATGCTATATTTATGTGTTGTTCAAATCCATTAACATTTTCCCAAATAGATTTTTTATAGGCTATATTTCTACCTACACCCATATATGCTTTTCCACGTTTTGCTGCATAAAAATATTGTGTCGCAATTAAAAAAGTGTCATATTTAATGAAATTGGATAAGAAATTTCGTTTGTCTATGTATGCTCCATATCCTAAAATAATATCTTTTTCAGTGGAGAAGTGTTTAACCATTTCCTTTATCCAATTTGGGCTTGCAGGAAAGCAATCCGCATCGGTAAATAATAAGTATTCTCCTTGCGATGTATTTATCCCTTGTGTCAGAGCGTTTTTTTTACCACATGACTTTTTGAGATTTAATATTTTAAGATTACTATGTTTTTTATTCAGTTTATTGCAAATCTCTACGGTATTGTCAGTAGAGCCGTCATTAATTATTATAATTTCAAAACTGGGATAATCTTGTTCTATAATTTTTGGTAAGAAATTGCTTAAGTTTTTGGCTTCGTTTTTAGCTGCAATAATAACTGAAACAAAAGGGGTTGCGTCGTTAGTCCAATTATTTGGTTGAGTTTGTTTCTTTGTGAGTTTTAGATTAATTAATGTATAAAAGATTATTTGTGTTATAAAACTAACTACTGCAAAGAACACACAAGTGTATAAAAATATCTCTGCGGATGATAAAACATATTTTCCAAAATTTATCACAATTAGTTAAGCTCTTTTTTAAGTTTTGTGTGAGAATGAAATTAATCCCATTTTTTTGCCTCGTCCCAAATAGCGTCCATTTCTTTGAGTGGCATATCCTTAAGGTCTTTGCCTTTAGATATTGTTTGTTGTTCGAGAAAATTAAATCTTTTAATAAATTTTTTGTTTGTCTTTTCAAGAGCATTTTCGGGATTTATACCATGTAATCGTGCAGCATTAATCATTGAAAAAAGGAAATCTCCAAATTCGCTTTCGATATCTTCTTGCGTGCCATTTTTTACTTCTTGCATAAGTTCATTATATTCCTCTAATACTTTATCCCAAACTTGTTCTTTTTCGTCCCAGTCAAATCCTACACCTCTTGCTTTATCTTGAATTCGATGTGCTTTAATTAATGCTGGTAATCCATCAGGAACTCCGCCTAAAACTGTTTTCTTTTTGCCCTCTTTAAGTTTTAATCGCTCCCAGTTTTCTTCTACGTCTTCTGCTGTTTGTACTTTTACATCGCTGAAAATATGTGGATGTCTGAATATCAATTTTTCATTTATTCCACTAATGACGTCTCCAATATCAAAACTTGAATTTTCTTCACCAATCTTAGCGTAAAAAACTATATGGAGGAGTATATCTCCAAGTTCTTTTTTGATTTCCTCATTGTTTTCTTTAGCAACTGCTTCGGAAAGTTCATAGACTTCTTCTATTGTTAAAGTTCGCAGGCTTTGATTTGTTTGTATTTTGTCCCATGGGCATTTTTTGCGTAACTCGTCCATGATATCTAACAAACGTTTAAATTCTTGTAGTCTTTTGTCCATTTTTATACTATTTCACTTTAAATCTATAAATTGTAAAAATATTGGTGTTCAAAAACTTAAAAATATTGAGTTCTAACTGCAATGAGCTAGTAAACTCGGTTCTTGCGAACACTTACTATCCTTTTATTGCGAGCAAAGTTATTATAATTTTTGTATAATTTTTAATCGAGATGTCCAAATGTTTTAATTTGTTTTGGTGAGGGCGTTATTCTGTTTATGAGTTCATTGTTTGTGGTTTCATAAGTTTATTTCGACTTTTTAGAAATATTTTACGGAGAAATAATAGAAAATTGCAATTGAGATAATAAAAAGACTTAGCACAAAAAGATTTAATTTGTTGGAGTTTTCATTTTTCACAATTTTAAATTCGACGATGAGCTCGTCTTTAAGAAACTGAGTGTAAGAAATACAAATGCATCCTATTAGTAAAAACAATTCAGATAATTCGAAGAGTTGTATATTATGGAAACGCATTAATAGTAGAAATATTGAGCCAGCGATAGCCGGAATTAGAGCGACTATAGTGTAGAACTTTCTTCTTCGGTGATTGCTTAAAAGATCATCATACGTGGGGGCAATTCTTAAAAATTTAATATCATTGCCGACATTAATAAAATAAAGTGCTGGTACAGTTAAAATAGATATTGCGATCATAACTTCATAAGGGATAAACATCCAATTTAAAGCATGGTATAGGTCTCTTTTAAACGGAATATCTCTTATGAAAAGTCCTATTGATTGATTGATTGAGATAACAAAAAGCCATGCAAACCAAAGTTTTAAGAACCCTTTGCGTGTTCTAAAATGTCTGTATAGCATGTACGATAATATAATTGTAGCTGCACTTACTAAAAGCCCAATTGTATAAATGCTTACAACTGAAGTTGAAGTCCAGAATTCGCTGTATTTCCAAGTAATGCAGTCTAATTCGAAATTCTCCATTTGAGTAGAACCGCTAAAGGACCTAATTACTATGAATCGCGAAACTGCAATTATTCCCTTCATGACCAAAAATGCAGAAACAAATGCAAAAAAGGAATTAATGCTTATCCAAATTTTACTCTTTTTCATATTCTGTCGCTTCAGATATTTTAGAAGTATTTTTATTGCTACTGAATTTCTTTATCCACAACATCCACATTAAGAATGTAAAGATGTAGATAATTACATTGAAAACGTAATCATGATTGAACTGAATATATTTTGGATAGTAGTGTGCAGCATAAATCACAGCAATAAGCCTGAAAACATTAATTAAATTTATTAGAAGAATCCCTAGTGCTGAGAACCAAAGTTTATTTATCCATTTTCCTGTGTATGAACAAATAAGTGCTGCAAAAAACAGCCAAAGTTGAATCGCAAGACAGTAATTGCCGACACCAACAATAGCATAACCATGAACCCATAATCTGTAATTGATTTGAATTTCGGAACTTAGACCAAATATGTCAAACCAAAGTTTTGTAGCGTTAAGAATTACAATTCTTATACTATCATTAAACGCTTCCCAACCTGATGATAACCATGGCCAAATGCGGTCGTCTATGGGGGTACTCTCTTCTCCTAAAAACCATGAAAGGGCTTTCCATGCAATATATATTACGGCAACTCTTGCTACAAACAATATCATTTGTTTGTTATTCTTTACAAAGGTTTTTGCTTTGTAAACTATTTTGGAAGTTTTCTCCATGAAGAATGGTATGCTTAAACAAAGATAATAGAAACTATTAAAAAAACTTGTCAATTATATGACCACGTGTATATTTAATTTATTCTGACAGTGTATCTATTTCTTCCTTGTCTTTAGAGATTTTATGTTTTAATTTTTTTGCTCCATACGCAGCTCCAGCAATGAGTAATGCTACTGCACCGCCATCAATAGGTACTCCAACAGGAGGGTCTCCAACTGGAGGGTCTCCACCACCAGGGCCATCACCCGGATCGCCAGGAGGAGCATAAAGATTTAAAACTCCGAAGAAAAGAAGAGCCGCTAATAATGTTGTAAGTTTTTTCATATCTATATTTTATCTTTATTTTTAAAATACGAGTGCAATGTATTGCATTGCACTCGTAATACTATATTATTTTACAATAATTTTTTCAATCACAGTATCAGTTCCAGCATTTACTTTAACAACATACATTGCAGGAGCAAGACCTGTAAGGTCTTTAACCTTGTCTTTAAATTGCATTACCAATTGACCCTGAACGGTGTAAAGAGATACGTTATCAATTACTTGGTCTTCTGGTGTGTTGATGTATAAAATATTGTTAAAAGCCCATACGTTGGTATTTTCTAATGCATCTTCAGTAATGTCTGTAGGTTCAAGGAAAAATTTGAATCTCGCTGGGTCGTCATCTGTTTGTGCAGTGAAAACATAGTTGTAATTAGGACTTATAATTGCATTTGTTGATAAATCCTTCAGTAGAATATTGCTGTAATCAACAAGTGAGTGAGAGTAGTTAATCATATATTCAGTGTTCGCACCAACTTCGAGATACACTAATTTGCCATCAAGATAATCTAAATTGCTCATTGCATTGATAGCTAGCATATTGTCTTGTTTTTTAGTGTAAATCTGAGGAGCAGAAGAACTACCATAAAGTTTTGCAGCATCTGAATTAAAATCATAAGTATCATCTGCATTTTCTACATAATAAAGAACTGCTTCGTCGGATGATTGATTTCCTTCAACTTTAACTCTGATTAAATCTAAAATTACCTCTGCATCACGGAATTGTATGCTGTTATGAAGTCTCACGTTGTTGTTTAAACTTATGCTTGCTACACTTGAAGTAGCCTGAACAAAGAATCCTTGTTCTGGTGCAATGTAACGACTTCCGCTAAGTGTCCCAACAGTTCCATTCCAAGTAACATACTGATCGTTATCCCACAAATAAATAACACCACCAATATTTGTTTTATTCCAACCAGAAGCTGCATTCCAGTCAATTGCAGATGGATAAGGATTTCCTATTAAGTTCCATCCTGTATTATCACCAGCAGTTCCAGTAAGTTGTAAAGAAAGTGGCCCAATTGCACCAGTGTTGAGATCACCAGTGTAAGTACGAATTTCGTTTGGAGTATTTGTCCATACCGAGTATCCTTGACCGACAGGCATAGGAATGTTAGTTGGTACAATGTAAGCTCCAAAGCTATTTGTAGCTTCGTCATACGCTCTTAGCCAAATATCTTCATATACGCCAGTTACTGAACTTGTAATTGGAGAACTTACGAGATGCCACATGCTTTCTTGTAAATATCTGTCAACATTGTATGTTCCTGTGCCTGATAAAGCTCCGATTGTTAATAAAGAACCATCACCAACAGTAGTTGACTGGATATTCATTATTCCATTATTAATAAGATTTCCGTTTACTGTTAATGCTTTATTAGCAGCAATGGTTAAAATAGCTCCACCTGCAATAGTAAGATTATTACAAACTGCTGGGGTTATCTTATCTGCGTTAATAACAGGTGCGTTAGTGTATGTTCCAGGGATCAACGCATTTATTGCTCCAGTTGGTACTATTCCATAGCTCCAGTTTCCTGAAGTAGTCCAGTTAGAGCTTATAGCACCTGTCCAATGAGGAGGTAAATCAACTTTAATATTATCAAAAGCTAAGTCATAGTCACCAGATGTCCAGTTTCCAATAAAACTAATTTTAATAATCTCACCGACATAAGAAGCCAAATCATATTCTTTTATCTGCCATCCAGAAGTTCCATTGTTAGTAATAGTTTCCAAAACTGTCCAGTTTGCACCATAATCAGTTGATAGAGAAACACTAAAGTTTCCTGAACTTGCTGCAGGAGCAGCATAAGGCGAGTTGTAATTAGCAAGCTTATAATCAAAAGTAAGTTTTGCTCCTGTAGGAATAGTACCTATATTTATTGTTGTAAATGTTGCCCCCGAAGAGCCACTATAATAAATATTTTTATAAATATTATTTCCAGGGTTTCCTGTAACACCACGTGTTGAACCAATAGTCCATCCAGTAATATTCCATGTGTTTGGTGTTGTGGTTGTAGTGAATGGCTCTAAATATGGAACTGGAGCAACTGTCTGAGTTGGAAATGAATGTACAGTACTCCAAGCGCTATTATCAACACCACTACAGACCGATCGAACATACACATAATAAGTAGTACTAGCTAATAGTGGACTAACATTAGCAGTTAAGATTCCTGCAGCTGTTGTTCCTGTTGTAGTTAATCCTGTTCCACCACTTCCTGCTGCTCCAGTTGTACGAACTTCATATTCATATCCGTTTGCAGGAGCAGGTGTTGCTGCTGTCCATGAAATGTTTGCAGAAGTTGCTGTTATTGCTGATGAGGTTAATGCAGATGGGGCTGAACAAGATATAACACTAATTTCGATATCATCTAAAGCAATAGGAGGATTTG
>JAQVPT010000016.1 GCA_028701945.1 Bacteroidales bacterium | reverse complement strand
ACTTAATTAATGATGTACCAAAGAAAAGGATTTTTTGATTTACCACCAGTTGTTAAGACATTATTGATAATAAACATAGCGATGTTTTTATTAAGCATGGTTTTTCCAAACCTAAAAATGTACTTAGCAGCATACAGCTTCCAATCTGAGTTTTTTAAACCGATGCAACTAATAACACACATGTTTATGCATGGCGACATTTGGCACTTATTTTTTAATATGTTCGCATTGTATATGTTTGGCAAAATTCTCGAAGATGTGTGGGGACAAAAACGGTTTTTCATTTATTATTTTGTTACAGGTCTCGGGGCTGCAGCCTTACATCTTGGAGTTATGCAATTAGAAATAAATTCATTGATAAACCAAATGCCTGCCGACCAAGTGCAACTTGTACTTAAAGAAGGTGGTGATATCCTTATGAGTGGAAGAAATTACATTGACCCACAATTAAGAGACCTAAACCTCATGATAAACACACCTACGGTTGGTGCTTCAGGAGCAATTTATGGCTTGCTTTTGGCTTTTGGAATGCTATTTCCAAACGTATTACTTTATGTTTATTTTGCAATTCCAATAAAAGCCAAATATCTTGTAATGATATTTACTGCAATAGAGTTGTATTTAGGATTTGTTAACAGAGCTGGCGATAACATTGCACATTTTGCACATCTTGGAGGAATGCTATTTGGTTTAATACTGATACTCTTCTGGAAGAAAAAACAGTTTAATCGTTGGAGGTAATATGAGTTTTATTGACGAATTAAAATATAGCCTTAAAGGAAGAAACAACTTTAACACCCTAATATACATAAACTTAATCGTTTTTGGCGTCATCATTTTAACAAAAATTATTTCTTTTTTATTTGGGATAACTAATTTCGATTTGGTTCTTCTACTCGCTGTTCCTGCAGACATAGACACTCTAATTCGAAAACCATGGACTATCATAACATACATGTTTACTCACGCAAGTTTTTTGCATATACTATTTAATCTTCTTGTGTTTTTCTGGTTTGGTAAACTTTTTCTACAGTTTCTTTCTCAAAGACAATTATTAGGAGTTTATATTCTTGGAGGATTATCGGGAGCCGTTTTTTATATTGCAGCATATAATCTAATTCCTACATTTTCGACTGCTGCGTTGTTCTCCATAGCTCTTGGAGCATCGGCTTCGGTTATGGCAATCGTTTTTGCGGTTGCAACCCTTGTCCCGAATCAAGAAGTTTATATGCTCTTTTTTGGACGAGTTAAACTTAAATATCTTGCAATAGCGATTGTAGTTCTAGACCTCATTAGCATCCCAATTGATAACGCTGGCGGCCATATTGCTCATCTCGGCGGGGCATTTATAGGATTTCTTTTTATTAGATATTACAGAAAAGGAACAGACATTACAATTTGGATATCAAGGTTTTTAAATGGAGTTAAAGAGTTTTTTAAACCTTCAAAAGATATTAAAGTTACATACAGAAATAAAAATAAGAAACAACAAAGCCGTCCCGAAAGCGACATGGATTACAATGCTCGCAAAAAAGAAGAACAGGATGAAATAGATAAAATACTGGAGAAAATTGCCCAATCAGGTTATTCAAGTTTATCAAAGAGTGAAAAAGAAAAGTTATTTAACCAGAGTAAAAACAAATAACTTGAAAACACTAAAACGAATATTACTTATTATAAATATCATTGTGGCTGCAATATTAATTATAGTGTATGTCTCCGTGTGTGTTTCTCCCGAAAAGACTGTTGCAGTAGCTTTGTTACCTTTCATTTATGCAGGATTAGTTGTTGCAAATTTATTTTTTGTCCTTTTGTGGCTATTTATAAAATGGAAATACTCTCTAATTTCTATAACTGCCATTTTAATCGGGATAAAATTTATTACTCTAATTTTTCCCATAACATCACTAATACCAGTCAATAAAAACATGCCAGACTTTAAAATAATGTCGTACAATGTTATGATATTTGGACTTTATAATTGGCAAGACAATCCGCAAATTAAGGCAAATATTTTAAACACAATTAAAAATGAGAATCCGAACATCCTATGTTTACAGGAGGCATACTGGAACAGTAAATCAAAGAACTTCATTACATTAGATTCAATCGCTCTATTATTAGAAACATCTAACGTATATCGTTCAGCCATGGCAACAGCTGTTGGAGGACAAAATTTTGGATTGGCAACTATATCAAAATATCCAATCGTTAATACGTTCTCACACAAATTTGAAAACAGTTTTAATGGATTTATTTATACTGATATTTTATTAAACGAAGATACTGTTAGAATTTATAATTTACACTTACAGTCAATTCAATTAGACCAAAACGACTATACAGTTATCGAAGAATTTACCGAGTCTGACGACAAGACAAAGATAAAAACAATTTTAAAGAAATATTTGTCTTCTTTAAAAACACGGGCACATCAAGCAGAAATGGTAAAAGCGTCAATAGACTCTTGCTCATACCCAGTTTTTGTTTGTGGTGATTTTAATGATGCTCCTTTAACTTATACTTACTTTACAATTTCAAAAGGATTAAAAGACAGCTATGTCAGCAAAGGAAAATACCCAGGATACACTTGGGATAATTTTAAAATAAAGCAACGTATCGATTATATACTATTCGATAAAAGTTATAATTGTGTTTCGCATAAAATAATCAAAACTGAAGACTCAGACCACTTTGCAATTGTTGCTGGGTTTAGTAATAACTAATTTAATATCTTGTTTCGGAAATGAAGTTTATTATTTTTGCATTTACAATATGAAATATCTAGAAAATATACATTGTGAAGTTTGTGGGAATAAGAATCCCCAAAAATTTAACTTAAAGTTTGAACGTTCAGACTTTAAAGTAACAGAATGCCAAAATTGTAAATTCGTTTTTATTCCTCAATACTATCGAAAACAAATCCCTTATGAAGATTATCGTGATGAGGAGGTGCTTAACTCTGTGCGAAAAGGGAATAATTACATAAAAATTCGCAGGCATAAATTACGTATAAAGTTAATCCGCAAATACGTTAAAACTGGAAAACTATATGATATTGGTGTTGGTTGGGGACATTTTTTATATACTGCCAAGCTTATGGGTTTTGACGCTTCAGGAGTTGAAATATCTGAACTTATGCACCATTATGCGGTAAACGACCTCAAACTAAATGTTGTTCACGACAATTTCTTTAATGTAAATTTGCCAGATAATAATTTGGATGTTGTAACAATGTGGGATGTATTAGAACATATCGAAAAACCTGCCGAAGTTGTAAAGAAAGTACGCCAAATATTAAAAGAAGACGGATATTTTGTTTTTCAGGTTCCCCAAATAGATAGTAAAGTAGCACGCAAACAAAAAGAAAAATGGAGCATGATGTCTTTAGAGCATATTAACTATTTCTCCAGAGAAAGCATAAAAACACTACTCGAAAATGAAGGTTTTGAAATCGTCAAAATTAAATCAAGCTATGAATTAAAGTTGTTTTTGATGTTTACCCTATTGCCTTGGCTTAAAAGACGCAAAAAGAAAAACACAGAAAATAATCAGGAGCAAATTTCTAATTCAGAAAGACAAAATTTCTTCAATAAAGTAACAAAAGTACCAAAATTTATAGTTTGGTTAGGATTGTTAGCTCACGACATAATTTACAAAACAATGACAATGCTAAATTATGGAGAAGAAATGATTGTTATTGCAAGAAAAAAATAAATATTTTACAAGCAAATCCAAATTTTATTACAATTTCTCTACTAAATAATGAGGATTTTTAAAAACAAGTTTATATTTCCCGCTTTTCACAACCTCCTGAGCAACAAGCTTTGAACCCCAGTTTGTGTAATCAGCAGAATCATCAAACAAAATAAATCCACCTTTTATTAGGTACTTGTCCACATTTATAAAGTCTTTTTTAGCAAAGTCGTATTGATGATTACCATCGATATAAGCAAAAGAAATAGGACCTTGAAGTTTATATTTCCCTCCAAATAAATTATCTAATTCCTGCCCCTTTTCCCAAACTTCAAAAAACTTTTCAGAAGGCAAATCAGAAGAATATATATTACTATTAGGACTAAAAAAGTTTACATTTCTAACAAAAGACTCTTTCAAGAAAGTGATTAAATCTCGTGGATTTTTCACTAATGCAATTTTTATATCTTCAGGAGTGTCACCAAGAAACCAATCGGTTGTGTAATATTTATTAGTTCTATTGTATTTATTCAGGAAATATAAAATAACATTCGTTGATAAGCCAGCAAAAGTACCTATTTCAAGTATTGGGTCCTTAGACGGTAAATTCTTAATGGCATAATCCATACTATATAAATGACCTAGATCTAACCATCCAGGAACACATATCCTTAATCGGTCTAATTCATCTACTTTCAATATAATTGGCTTGTTATTTAAGAAAAACCAGCCCTTTTTCAACATGTACTTTATATCCATTTGAATTTATTTTTTACAAAAATAATAATTAAAACGAAAAATACTCCGAAGAAACATATTTAAGCATCATTGTTTCAATTATTTGATTAATTTTGTTATTAATGAAAACTAAGGACAAAACTATTATTTTCGACTTTGATGGAACAATTGCCGACACTCTCGAAACAATTGCCACGCTATATAACGCTATTGCTGCAGACTATAATTGCAAAGAAGTTAATTATGATGACAAAGAAAAGTTTCGCTCTATGAATACCCAGAGTTTTTTGCGCGAATGCGGCATCCCACTAATCAAAATACCTAAATTGGCAATCAAAATAAAAAAAGAGCTTAGAAAAGAAATTAAAAACATTAAGCCTTTTTCTGGTATGATCGAAACTCTCCATAAACTAAAGAAACAAGGTTTTAAACTAGGAGTACTAAGTTCAAACTCTGTTACAATCATAAATTTATTTTTAAAGCAAAACGCATTAGATAATGTTTTTGATTTTGTGCATTCTGGTAAAAACATTTTTGGCAAGGATAAAACATTGTCAAGACTTATATCTAAATATAGACTTAACAAAAATAATGTAATCTATGTTGGTGACGAAACACGAGATATAGAAGCATTAAAAAGAATTAATATTCCTATTGTAGCAGTTAGCCACGGTTTTAATTCTCGCGAAATATTAAAAACTAAAAACCCGGACTATCTTGTTGATAATCCGGAAGAGTTATTAAATGTTTTATTAGCAGTTTAATTGTTTTAGCAAGAAAAATTTCTTTTCGTTACAAATACTAACCAAATGTTTTTGCAATCAAAATGCGTGCAGTTTCTTTGCCATGATTATTTATGCAATGCTCGCTTCCTGCTGGGCAATAAACGAATTCATCCTCTCCTATAACTTGAATTTTATCGTCAACAATTATCTCTGGATTTCCTTCAAGCACATAAAAATAAGCAGGAATGTCTATTCTAACTTTAGCTAATGTTTTTCCTGGCTCAAGTTTAAGATGCAAAAACTCGGCACTTTTATCAGTAAATAAAACTCTCACATCAGCATTAAACGGATTGTCTCGTAATTCGGCATTTTGATATGATTTTCTGTACATAATTTTAAAGTAATTTAGTTTGAGCAACAGGTTTTGGTGCTTTTACAACCAAAATTCGTGCAATATTATCAGAATTATTGTACAAACAATGCACAATATCTTTTGGACTCTCAACAAGAGAATCTGCTTCAACTTTAACTGTTTCATTACCAACCATAACTTCGGGCGTTCCTTCTAAAATATAAAAGAAAACATCAACTGGTGTGAAGTGAGGTTTAAGAGCTTCGCCAGGCTTTAGAGTAATGTGCATAACTTGTGCGGATTCTTTTTCATACAATTTTCTAACATCTACTTTGTGAGGAGTCTCTGCAATCTGCGGTTCGTTAATTTTTATAATTTTCATAGTAATATTTTTTTTAAAGTTAGTAATTAAAAATGAACAGAGATGACCAAATTAACAATTTTATTTTGTTTCTGGTCATCTTGTCCATTTATGTTATTTATTAACCATTTTGTGTTTCAAAATTAGTTTAAAAACAATTTCATGTCTTCATCAACCGTATTGATACCTGCAATACCGAAATTCTCAACAAGAACATTTGCTACATTCGGTGAAAGGAAAGCTGGCAATGTTGGACCTAAGTGAATATTTTTTACACCTAAATAAAGTAAAGCCAACAACACAATAACAGCTTTTTGTTCGTACCATGCGATATTGTAAGCTATAGGCAAATCATTGATATCGTCCACTTTAAAAACATCTTTAAGTGTAAGAGCAATAACTGCTAACGAATATGAATCGTTACATTGTCCTGCATCAAGTACACGTGGAATACCGTTAATATCTCCCAACTCAAGTTTGTTGTAACGATATTTTGCACAACCAGCGGTAAGAATAACAGTATCTTTAGGTAGTTTTGCAGCAAACTCTGTATAATATTCACGAGATTTCATTCTACCATCACAACCAGCCATTACAAAGAACTTACGAATAGCACCTGTTTTAACAGCATCAACAACTTTGTCAGCAAGAGCTAACACCTGATTGTGAGCAAATCCACCAATAATTTTACCAGTTTCGATTTCGGTAGGAGATTTGCATTTTTTTGCATGTTCAATAATTTCAGAAAAATCTTTTACTTTTCCGTCTTCACGTGCTGGGATATGTTTAGCTCCTGCTAAACCAGATGCACCAGTTGTATAGATACGGTCAGTGTAAGTTGCTTTATCTAAAGGCGGAACAATACAATTTGTTGTAAAAAGTACAGGACCATTAAAAGTCTCAAATTCTTCTTTTTGTTTCCACCAAGCATTTCCGTAGTTACCAACAAAATTCTCATACTTTTTAAATGCTGGATAATAATGTCCTGGAAGCATTTCGCTGTGCGTATAAACATCAACACCAGTACCTTGAGTTTGGTCTAAAAGCTCTTCAAGGTCTTTTAGGTCGTGTCCACTTATTAAAATAGCAGGATTATTGCGAACTCCAATATTTACTTCGGTAATTTCTGGATTACCATAAGTGCCAGTATTTGCTTTATCCAATAAAGCCATAGCGTCAACACCAAATTTACCACATTCAAGGACTAATGCGACTAACTCATCAACAGTTTTATCTTCGGTAGTTGCTACAAGAGCTCTTTGCATAAAAGCATGCACCTCATCATTATTAAAACCAAGATTAAAAGCATGTTCTGCATAAGCACCAATACCTTTAAGACCATAAGTCAATAATTCTTTCAACGAACGAATATCTTCGTTTTCGATAGATAATACTCCAACAAGTTTTGATTTTCTTTCGAAATCTTCAACAGTGTTAGCTGTCCAAGTTGCAGATGAATGAAGTTTTTCAGGCAAAGTTCCACCAGCCTTAATAAACTCATTTTTAATTTCTTCGCGAACTTTTAAACCATTCTTAACCTTACCAACTATTACATCATAATCAAAATTGGCATTAGTAATGGTAGTAAACAAAGCATCAAATATGAAATGATCTACATTTTTTGATACAATACCCTTTTCTCTTGCCATTTGAGCAAAGATTGACACTCCTTTTGAAACATAAATCAAAAGATCTTGCATGTCAGCAACTTCGTCTGTTTTTCCGCAGACACCTTTAATTGTGCAGCCTGTTCCTTTAGCTGCTTCTTGACATTGAAAACAAAACATTGACATAATTTTTTCTCCTATTTTTAATTAATAATAATTTATTTTTCTATATATTTTTAATTGAGCAAAATCGAATTTACACCCACTCTTCATTTAATATCTTTCCAGCAGCAGAGACCACAATAATTTTCACTGGGACTTTTCGTTTTGCATTTTGTAAAGCTTGCTGCACAAATCTCAATAAGCCATTACAACAAGGCACTTCCATAACAGCAACAGTAATTGTGTTCACTTTTGCATCGTCTATTAGACTAGTAATCTTTTCAACATAAGATTCCGTTCTGGTATCTAACTTAGGGCACATAATTGCCATCGTTTTGCCTTTTAATATTGTTTGATGAAAATTGCCCATGCAAAAAGCTACGCAATCAGCAGCTAAAAGAAGGTCGGAGTTCTTAAAATGCTGAGCGTTTGGATTGACTAAGTGCATTTGCACAGGCCAATGAGTTAATGCAGAAGGCACGTCGCCGAGACTTTGACAATCCTGAGGAGAATCAAATGTTTTTTCGGCAGAACCAGCACATCCACACGAAGAAGGTTTTTCTGTTCTAACTTTATGAACAGCGGATTTCACTTCGGTTAAATCCCATGGTAAATTTTTGCGATTGGCTTCAAGATATTCAATTGCTTGTCTAAAAAAGTCATGCTCATTATGATCGCTAAGATGCTTTAAATGTGCAATCATAACATTCTTACCTTTAGGAATAATGTCCTTAACAACTTCTACCTCATCGTAAGGATCAGCCTCACGAGTCTCAATTTCGATAGCACCTTGTGGACAATGTCCGAGACATGCACCTAAACCATCACACATCAAATCGCTAACCAATACAGCCTTACCATCAATAATTTGTAAAGCTCCTTCGTGACAATTAGGAATACATAAACCGCAACCATCACATTTGTCTTCGTCTATTTTAACAATTTCTCGTATCATAATTTTAATTTTTATCTTAACTTTGAGGCAAAATTAAGGCAATTTGTTTTGCCAACATGTAACAATTGTTACAAAACTGAAATTATTTTGCATATTTGTACGACAATACTTGATTATGAATGAATTATTATCAAACTGCACACTTTTTAAAGGTATTTCCCCCAGAGAAGTGCTAAATATTTTCGATGGGATTTTTTACCAAACCAAGTTTTACGAACCTAGAGATATAATAGCTTACCAAGATGACAATGTTGAGCACCTTATGATAGTTTTAAAAGGTATAACACGAGGAGAAATGATTGATCTTAACGGTAAAATTGTAATAATCGAAGAAATTGAGAGTCCACGCCCCCTTGCTCCTGCTTTTATTTTTGGTCAAAACAACACCTATCCAGTAAATATTGTATCACAAACTAAAACTGAAATACTAAAGATACCAAAATCTGAACTTGTAAAAATGATGCAAAAAAACGATAAGTTACTTGTAAACTTTATGAATAATATTTCGGGGAGAGCCCAATTTTTATCTCAAAAGTTAAAGTTTTTATCTTTCCATAGCATTAAAGGGAAATTTGCATTTTACATTCTAAATTTAGCTAAAAACTCAAATTCCAACTACGTTACATTACCTTTTTCGCAATCAAAATTAGCAGAACTATTTGGTGTTACACGCCCATCGCTTAGCAGAGCAATTAGAGAACTTCACAACGACAATATAATAAGAGCAGAGGCAAAAAACATTCAGATAATTAATACTTATGAGTTGTATGAGGTAATGAGATAATTTTATTTGGTTTAAAAAACCGATGATTGTCTTTACAACAAAAATACTTACACGCTTAAAATATGTGAAAAAAAAACTGCAATACATGTATTGCAGTTTTTAAAATGTAATACTAAATGTATTTATTTAAAAAGCTCATTAAATTCATCAACGCTAACTTCTTTTTCTTCAGTTTTAATAGTATCTGCGACAAAGTCAACAATTTTCTCTTCAATTTCTTGTTCGTACAATTTATTTGCCTCATCTTGTTTTGACAACATCTCTACTGCATATTTATCAAGATACTCATCAGGTACATAAGACATTCCATACTGACTAAATTGTGCTAAAAGTTGCTGTTTCGCAGCATTTTTTAATTCTTCTTCTTCGACTTTTATTTCGTTTTCTTTAGCAATCTGGCTTTTGATTAAAGTCCATTGTAAATCTGTAATAAAACGAGGGAATTCTGATTCAAGTTGCTCGTCTGTAATATCTTTATTCGTTGCAATTATCCATCTTTTAAGAAATTCTTCAGGTAATTTAAGGTCTAACTTTTCGGTAAGTTTTTCACGAATATCGATTATCATTTTATATTTTGTTTCTCTTTGAAAAGAGGCTCTGATATCCTGAACAATCCGCTCACGAAATTCCTCATCATTTTTAACGGCATTATCTCCAAAGCACTGATCATAAAATGCTTGATTCAATTCTGCTGCTACAAATTCCTTAACTTCCAGAACTTGAGCTCTAAAAAATGGTAAGAGGTCTTCAACTCTATTTTTATCGATTTTTAAGAGTGATGAAATTTCGGCATCGTTGGGATATGCTTTTTTAAGGTCGAAATCTATATAAGTATCTTTAGCAATACCGAGAAACTGTTTTTTTATCGCATCATCTTTAATCATTTTAATCGAGATTGAGACATCTTCAACCGCAACACCATCAATAATTTCCTCACCTTTTTCGTCAATTTGCACAAGGTTTACCTTAATCATAGAATCTTGGTCAGATTTTTCTGTATTTTCAAAACTTCCAAATCTCTGCTGATAACTTTCAACGTACTTATTAACCATATCATCATCCACTTTGATAACATACTTATTAATTTTATCGCGTTTTGTAAGTTTTAGCTCAAATTCTGGAGCGAGACCAATATCAAAAATAAATTCAAATTGTTCTTGAGTACCGAAATCAACCTGTTGCTGTTTTTCGCTAGGCAATGGTTCACCAAGAATATTCAATTCTTCTTTTACCATAAACTCGGATAATGATTGGGAAACGACTTTATTAAGTTCTTCAGCAATAATTGCATTTCCATACATTTTTTTGATAAGCCCAACAGGTACATGTCCGGGTCTAAATCCAGCAACATTAGCTTTGCGTTTATACTCTTTTATAGCTTTTTCGACATTTTCGGCAATGTCATTTCTAGCAACACTAACGGTTAGGTTTGCATTTAATTCGTCTATTTGATTTTTAACAACTTCCATTGGACGTTTTTTATGATTATAAAATGTTAAAAAACCGCATTTTTCTCTTCGAAAATCATGCGGTTTAGTGCGGATGAAGGGACTCGAACCCCCAAGCCTTGCAGCACTAGATCCTAAGTCTAGCGCGTCTACCAATTTCGCCACATCCGCAAATTGAGGTGCAAAGATAAATATATTTTTTAATAAATAAAGTTTTTTATAAATTTATTTTATCAATGTTTATTTAAAACCTTTAAAAAGACCAAAACAACCTCAAAACAAAAGCGAGACAAAAACTCTGCCTCGCTTTATAACCACTAAAACCATGAAAAATTAATTGTTCATTATATCGTAAAGTGCATCAAGTTTCGGAGTCAGAATAATTTCAGTTCTTCTATTTTTTGCCCTAGCTTGTGCCGTCTTTTCAGAATCAATTGGCAAATATGAGCTGCGTCCAGACGCTGTTAGTCTTTTTGGATCAATATTGGAGTTGCCTAAAAGAATTTTTACAATTGAAGTTGCTCTTTTTACACTTAAATCCCAATTATCTTGAATATTTCCATTTCCACCATACGCAAGTTCGTCAGTATGACCTTCTATAACAATATTTATATCGGAATTATTCTCCAAAACATCACCAAGTTTGTTCAAGGCCTGTACACCTTTAGGATCTACATCCCATTTCCCTGACTTAAAAAGCAGTTGTTCATCAAGCGAGACATAAACCTTACCATCTTTCATGGTAACAGTAAGACCATCTCCCTCGAAATTAACTAAAGCATTTGATACTGTTTGCCGCAAAGCATTCATAACAGAGTCTTTAGAATCAAGTATTGCTTGTAACTCAGAAACTTTAGCATTCTTATCTGATAGCTCTTTTTCTTTTAGGCCTAATTGAATCCTCATTGCGTCAATACTTGCCCTTTCCTGATTAAGTCTGGCCTCGAGAGACCTCAACTCATCTTCTTTTCTCTGCAATTCTTCTCGTGTTTCTTGCAACATTCCCATTGCTCTTTGGGCGTCTGCATCTGCACCAGCTCGCAATTTTTCTTGATTTCCAAGTAATTGTTCATACAGTTTATTTATCTTATCATACTGGACAGTTAATGTTCTATAAGCACTTCCTTTTATTGAAGTATCGTTAACTAAAGCATTTTTATCTAACATCATTCTGTCTATTTTAGCTTGCAACTCATTACTAGATGTCGTTAATGTTTCGTTATCCTTTTTTAAGGCGTTACGTTCTGTTTCACACGTTTCTTTAGCTTCTTTAACTTCTTCGAACTGCCTAGCTGGGACGCACGAAAACATTATTCCTGCAATTGTTAAGCCTAAAATTATTTTAATCAAATTGTTGTGTCTCATGGCTATAATTTTAATATTTGCACAAAAATAGTTAACTATTTTCAATTAACAGTGTTATTAAACAATTTTTATTTACATAAAGCTGTTAATTTAATTTGCTAAGTGAACATAAAATATTGTATTTTTGCTGCTGAACAATGATAGACACAAAAAAATATAAGCTTCTTTGCGAAATTAATTCGCCAGATGACCTAAAAAAATACGATTTACAAGATCTTATTAAGATATGTGAAGAGTTACGCTGTTTTATTATAGAGGCGGCATCTCAAAATCCTGGGCATTTTGGAGCGAGTCTTGGTGTTGTAGAGTTAACAGTAGCACTTCACTATGCTTACAATATGCCAAAAGATCAGATAGTGTGGGATGTTGGGCATCAAGCTTATGGGCATAAGATTCTAACAGGTCGAAGAGACGTTTTTTACACAAACAGAACATACAAAGGAATTAGCGGGTTTCCAAATCCCAAAGAAAGCATATACGACAGTTTTGGCGTAGGACACTCATCAACAAGCATTTCGGCTGCCCTTGGAATGGCAGTTGCGGCTAAATTAAAAGGCGAAAATACCCAAACAATTGCTGTTATCGGAGATGGAGCATTATCGGGAGGCATGGCTTTCGAAGGGCTTAATAATGTGGCTGCAACTAAAAGCAATGTTCTGATAATTCTTAATGATAATAAAATTGCTATTGACGAAAACACTGGAGCTCTTAAAGAATACCTTACCGACATAGCTACCTCAAAGACATATAATAGAGTAAAAGATGATGTTTGGAATTTTTTAGGCAGAATAAATAGACTAGGCCCAAATGTTCAAGGGTTTACTCAAAAAATTGACAATGCTATTAAGTCAATAATAATGCGTAATAGTAATCTTTTTGAGTCGTTAAACATTAGATATTTTGGCCCTGTTGACGGACATGATGTTGTACTACTAACTAAATTACTTGAAGACATAAAGAGTATTCCTGGACCAAAACTTTTACATATTATTACTAAAAAAGGAAAAGGTTTTAAAGCTGCCGAAAAAAATCAAACCCAATGGCATGCTGCCCCAGGTAAATTTAACATTGAAACTGGAGAGTTGCTCGACAAAAATATCGATAATACATGTCCTCAAAAATATCAAGATATTTTTGGTGATGCTATTGTTGAACTTGCAAAAACAAACAACAAAATAGTTGCAATAAGTCCAGCTATGATTTCTGGTAGTTCTTTAATAAAAATGCAAAAGGAATTTCCTGAGAGATGCTTTGATGTTGGAATCGCTGAACAACATGCAGTTACGTTCGCTGCTGGATTAGCCATTAGGGGATTAAAACCATTCTGCAACATTTATAGCAGCTTTTCTCAAAGAGCATACGACCAAATCATTCATGATGTTGCAATTCAAAACCTGCCAGTAATAATGTGCCTCGACCGTGCAGGACTTGTTGGAAACGACGGAGCAACGCATCATGGAGCCTTTGATATTTCTTTTCTAAGGTGTATCCCAAATCTTACAATAGCCTCACCTCGAAACGAATTTCAGTTGCGAAACTTGATGTACACCGCCCAACTTGATAAAAATAATTTTCCTTTCGTGATTAGATACCCAAGAGGGCATTCTACAGAAAAACCTAGTAAGCCGGAATTCTCTGAAATAGAAATAGGCAAGGGAGAATGCCTCGTCAAAGGCGAAAACATCGCTATTATTAGTATTGGAACAATGGGAAATTGCGCTTTACAAGTAGCAAAAGAACTTCAAAAGGAAAATATCAACATTTCGGTTTATGATATGATTTTTGTTAAACCTTTAGATAAAGAACTCGTAAAAGAAGTTTTAAACAATCATCAAAACATTATTACAGTCGAAGATAATATTATATCTGGAGGTTTTGGAAGCCTTATTGCTGAGTATATTGCTGACGAAAACTTTAATGTGAAACTAACACGCTTAGGAATACCTGATCGGTTTATCGAACATGGCTCGCAACCAGAATTAACAAAAGATTGCAAGCTCGATTACAGTTATTTACTATCAACCGTAAAAAAACAAATAAAATAACAGCGAAGTATTAATAAAAAACTATATATTTACGATTAATAAAAACCAAAACATCGCAGAATGAAAAAAATTCTACTAATATTTATCGGATTAGTAATTACACAATTGATTTTTTCACAGGACATTAAACCTGATCGTACCTTTGTTAATTATTTTTATGATTCAGAAGCATATATGTATGAAAGAAATTATGATGCTGCTTTAGACATACTCCTTAAATTAGAGGAAATAGACCCAGACAATCCTAATATTACATATAAGATAGGCTACTGTTATCTAAATACTAGGTTATATAAAACTAAAGCCGAATCTTATCTTGAAAGGGCTGTAGAGCATAGTAATCCTGATTATAAAGCAGATAATCATCGAGAAAGGACGGCTCCACTTGAATCATATTTGTATTTAGGGATAGCCTACCGCATGAATTACGAATTTGAACTTAGTCTTCAGGCTTTTAATGACTTAAAAAACAAACTCAATCCTTCAAAATCTGAAGACAAAGCCCTTCTTGACCTTATTGACTGGGAAGAAGAAGTTACAAACAATGCAATTTATTATTATGAAAATCCTGTTGATGCTCAATTACGCAACATGGGGTCATTAGTTAATTCTGAATATGCCGACCACTCTCCAATAATTGATCTTAATGAAAACATGCTCATATTTACTTCTAAAAGACCACGCGAAGGTCAAGCACTAGAAAATCAGGATGAGGATGTTTTTATCTCCAAAAACAGTAATTATGTTTGGGGTAAGCCAACCAGACTTGGTGAGCCAGTTAATACTGAAATTAACAACGAAGCAGCTATCGGGCTTTCGATTAGTGGAAATCAAATGTTCTTTTTCCGTTCAGGCATGAGCAATAAAGGGAATATATATGTTACCGAGTCGGAAGATGGATATAGTTGGACTGAACCCCAATTCTTGCGTAAAGATGTAAACTCAAAATATCGCGAAACCCATGCTACTATTACTCCTGATGGCAATTCTATTTTCTTTACCAGCGACCGTAAAGGTGGTTTAGGTGGTTCTGACATATATGTAATGCGTAAACTTCCAGATAATAAATGGAGCGAACCTCAATTACTACCTGCCGAGGTAAATTCGCCATACGACGAAGAATCACCTTTTGTTCATCCCGATGGAGTAACCTTATTTTTTAGCTCAAAAGGTCATTCTACCATGGGCGGATATGATGTTTTTTATACACTGATGAATAAAAATGGAACTTTTTCAGAACCTATCAATTTGGGATATCCGATTAATACGCCAGACGATGATGTTTCATATGTAATGAATATGGATGGTCGAAGAGGGTATATCGCAACAGTTAAGGACGATGGTTATGGAGATCTCGACTTATACGAAGTACTACAATCAGGTATTTATGACAATAATCTAATTGTTTACGACGGAATAGTTTCCGATATAAACAACAATATTCCTGATGGCCTTATCATTTCGGTAAGAGATATAAAAACCGAAGAATATGTTGGAATATACAGACCTAACAAATCTGACGGAAAATATCTTCTTGTTCTTCTTCCCAATATTAATTATGAAATTTCCTACGAAGCTAAAGGACACTTAATTCATGCTATTGAATACACCCCTAGCAAAGAAGATGTCAAAGTTTTCGCATCGGAATTTATCCCGATAGAACTAGACCCCGTATTGCTGCAGGCTTATCTTATGCACGACATAGTTTACTTTGACGAAAACGATACAAACTTAGACGACGAGGCAGTTGGCATATTAAATAAAGTGAAAATAAAAGCAGATGAGTGGAATTTAGATGCCGGACATATGATAATAAACATCAATCTTCCAATTATTGGTGCCGACCCTGTTATTGACGCAAAAAGAGCTGACGCAATTATCGAATATCTCACTAAATCTGAAATCGCAAAAGATGACATATTCTTAAATGGATCTTACCCCGAAGGATATCAAGATGTTTATGGGTTAGACATGAGAGAACGCTCACAATTGCTTGCTGATAATAAGTTGCCAACTTCTGACGTCCAAACAGGACCAGAAGGAAAGGTGGTTGTTGAGAATATTTTATTCGACTTTGATAAACATGATATAAAATCGATATATAATGACAATCTAAATAAACTTGCAGATTACATGAACGATAACCCAAATGCTCAAATTGAGATTGCTGGACATACCGACTGGTTAGGAACAAATGAGTATAACTATTTATTATCATATCGTAGATCTAAATCTGTAAAAGATTATCTTGTTAAACTAGGAAATAATCCTGAGAATATTGTTGCCTCTAAATACGGAGAAGACGAACCAATAGCAAGTAACACAAACATTGATGGTACAGACAATCCAGCCGGAAGACAATACAATCGTAGAGCCGCATTTTCTGTAATTGCACAGGGTACAGTAAGCTTATTAGAGATTAAATCTTTTGACATTGACTTGATGGCACAAAATACCACCAATAGGTTTGATGAAAATGGTAACCCTATCGTTGTAAATAGTAATCTAAGCTCAAAAGATAAAAAATACACAGTGCAAATTTTTGCTCTAAAAAATGAAAAACCTGTTGATTTCTTTGCCGACCTTGTTGGCGTAAAAATGCACGTTTCAGAAGGATGGTACAGATATTATGTCGGTGAGTTTGACACATACAGAGACGCACTAGTGGCTGTTGAAAATCTTAAAACAATGGGTTATAATCCGTTTATTAGAAAGTTAAGTTTCTTTGAAAAATAAACTGAATTGATTGGTTAGTTGGTTTATGATGTGATGATTATTTTTGTAAAAAAATATTGATTCCCGAATACTAATTACCTCACTTGCGGAAACGATTTTCCTATAGAATAATTTAATATATGCTAATCATTAAAAAACTCACTAATAGCCATGATAAATGTTTTTTTGTCGATAGGTTTAATTAAATATTGATTAAATGGGATATTCTCATCGCCATCTTTGTAGTCGGGAGTATATGCAGATTGGGCAATTATAATAACATCAGGTAAAAACTCTCTAATTTTTTTTGCAGCTGTTAATCCATTCATCAATGGCATTTTTATATCCATTAGAATTAAATCAATATCAGGATTTTTACGAGCCGTTTCGACAGCTTCTATTCCATTAACAACGTGAAAAATACTCCAATTTGCATTTCTTGCACAAACCGAATATATTAGAAAAGAATTTAGATCGTCTTCGGCAATTAAAACTTTAAGGTTCTTTTTTAGATCCTCCTCTTTAAAAGATAAAACTTGATTGCCAACAAAATGTGACATGCTTACAAAAGGAATTTCGACCTTAAATTCGCTCCCAACTCCGACTTTACTAGAAAGGGAAATTTTCCCATTCATTAACTCAACATAAGCTTTTGCAATAGCTAATCCTAATCCAGCACCTTGTTTTGCTGCCTTATCGTTAATGTCTGCTTGAATAAATCGTTCAAAAACGGCTTCTTGCCTATCTTCAGAAATACCAATTCCTGTGTCGCGAACATAGAATTCGAATAAGTGTTGTGTCGGATTACGATTTATAAAATATCCAAATTCTATTTCGCCATCGTTAGTATATTTGATAGCATTTTTGATTAAATTTGTCAAAACGCTGATGGTTTTATTTCTATCAATAAATATATTTGGTTCAAATTTGAACGAAGGACTATTAAGCGATAATTTTAATCCTTTTAATTTAGCTTCGGCCTCAAAAAAGTCATATAAATCGCCACATATTGTACTAATATTTACTTTTTCATATTTTAACTCTGCCAAACCAGATTCAATTTTCGAGATATCTACAATATTATTAATGATTTCCATCATTCTGTTTCCGCTGATTTCGATAATCTTCAAATATTCTTTCTGTTCATCAGGAGTTATTGTAGTGTCCCTTAATAATTCCGTAAATCCAAGTATTCCATTCATCGGGGTTCTGATTTCATGGCTCATATTCGCAAGAAAAGCAGATTTCAATTTATCACTTTCTTCAGCTTTATATTTAAGCTCCTCAAGTTTAAGTTCAAAGCCTTTTAATTCAGTAATATCAGTAATTGTGCCAACATAACCTACAATCTTTCCATCATGACCAATTTCGGGTACCGCCTGTCCTAGTACCCAAGTTACTTTTCCGTCATCCGTCATAAATCTATATTCTTCGTAATTTGCATGCTGCTTACTTGAGGCTTTTTTCCAATTAACCAATAAATATTTTTTATCGTCAGGGTGTAAAGCTTTATGCCAGCCTTTACCCATTGCACTTTCAGGTGTAAGTCCTGTAATTTCACACCATTTTGGATTAACAAAAATTGTATCTCCCTTTACATCTGTAACAAAAACACCAACAGGGAAAAAGTTCGTAAGCGTTTTATATCTAGACTCGCTAATTGCACTTGCAGTTTCAGCTTCATGTTTTTCTTTCTCAATCTTTTCAAACTTTTGTTTGTACGTCAATGTATAAAAAACATCTTTAAGGGTACTTGCAGAGCAATTTACTTTGACCTTTTCAAAATTCTTTAGATATATAGTAAACAAAACGCTGTAAATAACTGCAACAGATATTTTAGAAATTAGTCCTGAAACAAGAATACTCTCCATTTGCTCATATTTTACAAATGAAATAGTGCTAAATATAACAGTATCAATACTAACAACTACTACCATTGTTATCATAATCCGGAACAACAAGGGCGATATATATCTGGAAATAAATTCGTAGAACAAAATTATTAATAAAGCATCTATTCCCATTGTAAGCGTACCTACAATTAACAGCAAAGCACTATTATTAAACAATTCTACATTAACTTCTAACGGATTGTAAGCAGGTGAAGCAGTGAAATTAAGCCTTAATGACAGCAAAAGTACTGTCATTACAATATTTGTGATTAATAATGCATATATTATTTTACGAGTTTCTAATGCGTCATCTTTAATGTAGATTATCAATACAGTAAAAATGCTCACCATAAAAAATATTGCAGAACCATGGGTAATAAATATATTTTCCGAAATTTGGAAATACAAAGTACTCGACAAAAAAACCTGTATGAACTGAAATAATCCTATTGCGGCAAATAGTAAACCATTACCCCATTTCTTTCGTAAATTAAACAAGAATAAGATTAATACTCCAACAAGAATAGCTTGAGCGATTAGAATAAATATTTGCAGATAATTAATTTCCATGTATTGAAATAAACTCAATTCCTTATAAACAGAACTTCTTATACTATAACTATGGGCTGATTAAACAAATACTAAAAACTTATACGTACATAAACACCAAAATGTTGTTGTTTTTATGATAAACCTATTTCTTGTTTTAAAATAAAAGTATTATGAATCATACTATGACCATATATTAGCAAAATTCTTGTTATTATATCTTCGAGCAACTGAAGATAAATCAACTCAAAGATAAGAGAGGATC
Source organism: Bacteroidales bacterium (assembly GCA_028701945.1). Taxonomy (GTDB): domain Bacteria; phylum Bacteroidota; class Bacteroidia; order Bacteroidales; family ML635J-15; genus Bact-19. Next base: position 3,033 of record JAQVPT010000016.1, on the reverse strand, counting down.
AATGAGCCACAAGCCAATTTATTCCAGCTCCGCTTTCAATTTCGAGTGGAACACTTAAAGAAACCACTTTTGTCATTTCTTCTGAAACAAGTTTTTCGACTTGCTCTAATTCTTCCTTTAAAACGTCAAAATTAAGTTCGTCATGCACTTGCAAGATCATTTTTGATTTGAGATTTTCTTTTTCAAATCGATGATAAACATTAACCATCGCCAACTTAATTATATCTGCTGCCGAGCCTTGAATTGGAGCATTTATAGCATTCCGTTCTGCAAATCCTCGTACAATTGCATTACGACTATTAATATCGGGCAAATATCTTCTTCTGCCAAAAATTGTTTCAACATATTCTTTTTCTCTAGCTTCTTTAATACATCTATCCATAAAAGTTTTGACACCAGGAAAAGTTTCAAAATAGTTGTCTATCAATTCTTTGGCCTCAGTTCTCGCAATATTAAGTCTTTGGCTCAAACCAAATGCCGAAATGCCATAAATTATTCCAAAGTTTGCCGTTTTTGCTTTTGCCCGCATTTCACGTTCAACATCATTTTCATCAACATTAAATATTTTAGCAGCAGTTGCAGTATGTATATCGAGACTAAATTTATTAAATGCCTCTAACATGTTTTTATCTTGACTCAAATGTGCCATTATTCTAAGTTCTATCTGCGAATAATCTGCCGAAAAGAAAATATGATTATCATCACTTGCAACAAAAGACTCTCGGATTTTTCGTCCTCGCTCATCTCTGATAGGAATATTTTGAAGATTTGGATTATTTGAGCTTAAACGTCCCGTAGCAGTAACGGTTTGATTAAAACTTGTGTGCAATCTTCCTGTTTTTTCATTAACCAGATCGGGCAAAACATCCACATAAGTATTTATGAGCTTATTTACAGATCTAAACTCTAATATTTCTTTAATAATAGGATGTTTATCGATGAGTTTTACAAGCTCTTCTTCGCCTGTACTATATTGCTTAGTTTTAGTTTTTTTAGGTTTAGATGTAACTACTAATTTCTCAAATAAAACAATTCCCAACTGCTTTGGTGAGGCAATATTAAACTCTTCGCCAGCATATTCAAAAATTTTCTTTTCTATCTGCGAAAGCTCTATTTTTAATTCTTCGGAATAAGCACGTATTGTTTTAGAATCTATTTTTACGCCCGCTTTTTCCATTGCATTAAGCACTTGTACAAGAGGCATTTCGATATTATAAAACAAATCGTCAAGTTTATTTTCTTTAAGAGCATCGCTAAAAATATTTTTAAGTCTCAAAGTAATATCAGCATCTTCACAAGCATAATCGGATACAAGATTAACCGCTATATCTCGCATATTTTTCTGATCTTTACCTTTTGCTCCAATAAGAGTTTCTATCGACTGCATTTTGTAATTAAGATATTTGCTCGCCAAGAAATCGAGATTGTGCTTTTGCTCCGGCTCAATAAGATAATGAGCAATCATAGTATCAAACATCTTACAATTAATATGTATTTCGTAATTAGTCAAAACAGAAATATCATATTTTAAATTTTGTCCGATAATAAGTTTCTCGCTATCGTTAAAAATCGGATTAAACATTTCTAAAACAGCCTTCGTTTGATCAAAACTATCGGGCATCATCACATAAAACGCTTCTTTTTCTTTAAACGAAATTGCAACACCAATAATTTCGGCATTCATTGTATCAAGACTGGTAGTTTCGGTATCAAAACATATTTCGTGTTGCTGTTTTAACTCTTCGACAAGCTTTTCAATCTCAAATGCTGTTTCTATAAGTTTATAGTTTACATCTGAATTATCAGAATTAAAAGTTTGATGAACTGCCTCAACCACAGCACTTTCTGTGTCTCCAAAAAGATCGAATTGTAATTGCGATTTGTCTTCTGATCTCTTTATAGATTTCACCGTTTCTTGATTATTTTCAGTGTCGAGAGAACCTCCAATCACTCTTGCTTTAAGAGTATTGAACTCTAACTCATCGAAAATTGTATTAAGTTTATCGTAATCAGGTTGTTCACGCTCAAGATCTTTAAGCTCAATTTCGATTGGCACCTTAACATCTATTGTAACTAAGTCTCGCGACAAATACAACTGCTCTTTATTGTTTACAATATTTTCTTTTTGTTTACCTACAAGTTTTGTAATATTTTTATAAATATTGTCAATCGTTCCGAATTTAGAAATTAATTTAGCCGCTGTTTTTTCACCAATACCTGGCACGCCTGGTACGTTATCGGAAGTATCTCCCCAAAGTGCAAGAATATCAATTACTTTTGTCGGGTGATCAATCCCAAATTTTTTATTGACTTCATCAATTCCAAGGATTTCTGGACCATTTCCAGAGCGAGAAGGTTTATACATAAAAACGTTCTCATCAACCAATTGAGCATAATCTTTATCTGGGGTCATCATGTAAACAGTTGATTCTTCACAGCCAAACATTTTTGCAAGTGTTCCTATAACGTCATCTGCTTCAAATCCAGCAACTTCGATGATAGGAATTTTATATGCTTGCAATATTTCTTTTATGTATGGTATAGAAAGTTTAATATCTTCAGGTGTAGCCTGTCGATTTGCCTTATATTCTTTGTACATTTCGTGTCGAAAATTTGGACCTGGAGGATCAAACCCAACTCCGATATGACTGGGGTTTTCCTTTTTTAATATCTCCTCAAGAGTATTGACAAACCCAAATATTGCAGAGGTGTTAAGCCCTTTAGAATTAATTCGCGGATTTTTTATAAATGCATAATACGAACGAAATATAAGTGCATAAGCATCAAGAAAGAATATTTTGTTTTTCATGAAATAAAGTTTTGCCCAAAGTTAAGATTTTTTTTAATAAATGTCTATACACACACTTAATGGTCTTCGAGTAACTCGAAGACCAGATTGTGTGCAGTATAACTCGAAGACCAGGTTGTGTGCAGTATAACTCGAAGACCAGGTTGTGTGCAGTATAACTCGAAGACCAGGATGTGTGCAGCATAACTCGAAGATTGGATTGCGGGCAGTAAAAATCAAAGATC
>JAQVPT010000237.1 GCA_028701945.1 Bacteroidales bacterium | reverse complement strand
CTGACTTAATAGGAAAAATCTTCCAACCACTCTATAATTCGGCTACCGTTTTCAACGCTTGACTACAAGCTTACCTCATCACAATACAATGCGCTAGGGTTTTGCCGTTCTTTGACAATCTCTCAAAGAAGCATTTCTGATATATTAAGGATATTTTGTGAAAATTATTGTAATTTTGCACAAAATAAGATAACAATACAACAAAAAAACTGTTATTAAACTAAACTAAAAAACGCAATTATGAAACACACAACACACTCAAAAATGCCAGCCAACATTTTGCTTTATATGGGACTAATAGCTCTCACATTTGGTATTACTTCAATAGCTGTACCCGAATTCACTTTAAAAGCGATTATTCTTTCTATTGGTGTCATTATTGGATTAAGCGGACTTACAACCTTAATTATGAGACTTATACATAAAAGCAAAAAACAATTTGTACAGATTTTAAGTATAATTGGGGCTTTGTTGATTATGCTATCTGGAGTTGCACTTGCTGTTTTCCCTACAACTTTTATTAAGATTTTCATTATTGTACTTGGTGTATCAATAATCCTTGGTGGAATTACGCAATTGGTTTTAAGTCTTAGTTTTTTTCCTTTAACAAACACAGCAAAAGTATTTTTAGCTTTTTCTATCTTAATGATTATTGCTGGTACAGTAATGGCTTTAAATCCTTTTGATGCTATAAAAGGCATAACTATTTTCTTTGGAATTGTAATGACAGTTTTTGGTTTATTAAATGTATTTATGTCGTTTTGGCTTAGAAATGAAATCTCAAACTTCAACAAGCTGGAAAAAGAAACAAAACAAACTGTTATAGAAATTGAAGCTGAAAACATTGAAATTGAGGAAGATAGCAAAACAGAAGAATAAAACTACAAATATTTTCATAGAACTACCACTCCAGTATGAGCATAATTAGTGTAATCAACTAAAAACGACTCTATTTCAAAACAATATATTTCCCAGTAACAGAATCTTTTGAAGAAATGATTTGTTCTGGAGTCCCAGCAAACATGAGTTGTCCGCCTTTATCGCCTCCTTCGGGACCAAGATCGATTATCCAGTCTGCAAATTTAATGACTTCTGGATTATGCTCAATAATTATTAAAGTATGTCCTTTATCTCTAATTTTATCAAATGCTTGCAAAAGTTTACGAATATCGTGAAAATGCAATCCTGTTGTTGGTTCATCAAACACAAAAATCATTGGGGACATTTTCTCTTTACTAAGGAAACTTGCAAGTTTTACTCGTTGGCTTTCACCACCACTCAAAGTATTTGATGATTGTCCAAGTTTAACATACCCTAGCCCAACATCGAGATAATTTTGCAAGAGAGCGGTAATTTTTTTCTCTGGTCGTCCTTTGCCGAGGCTAAAGAACTCAACAGCCTCACTAATAGGCATATCAAGCACATCTGCAATGTTCTTTTCTTGAAATTTCACATCAAGAATATCATCCTTAAAACGTTTTCCACCACATTCTTCGCAAACTAGATGCACATCTGCCATAAACTGCATTTCAACAGTTATTTCGCCTTCTCCCTGACAAGTTTCACAACGTCCTCCTTGCACATTAAACGAAAAGTGAGATGGTTTATATCCGTTCGCTTTTGAATGACTTTGATCTGCGAAAAGTTTTCTAATCTCATCGTAAGCTTTTATATATGTTGCAGGATTTGATCTCGACGATTTTCCAATTGGATTTTGATCAATATATTCTATATCGTTAATCAAATGGATATCCCCAGTAATAGCATCGTGCTCACCAGTTTTATCGGCAAATTGCCCAAGAATTTTCTTTAATGCTGGATATAAGATAGTTTTAATCAAGCTTGTTTTACCCGAGCCACTTACTCCTGTTACAACAGTAGCTACACCCAAAGGAAATTTAACATCTATATTTTTAAGATTAAACTGTCTTGCTCCTTTTATCTCAATAAAATTATTCCATTTAAGACGCTCATACGAATCGCGTGTAGTAAGCAAGCCCTTTAAATATTGAGAAGTAAGAGTATTAGATTTTTTAATCATTTCGCTAGGAGTGCCAGCAAAAACAATTTCACCGCCAAAGTTTCCTGCCTTTGGTCCTATATCTATTATATAATCGGCAGCACGCATAATTTCCTCATCATGCTCCACAACCACAACCGTATTATCTCTATCTCGAAGGTTTTTCAATACCGCAATAAGATTCTCTGTATCTTTAGGATGCAGACCAATACTCGGTTCATCGAGAATATACAACGAACCTACCAAACCTGAACCAAAAATTGTTGCAAGATTTATCCTCTGCGATTCTCCTCCCGATAGCGTTGATGAAAGCCTGTTTAGTGTAAGATAACCTAATCCGACATCAACAATAGAACTTAATCTCGTAGTAATTTCTTCTAACAAACGTTCTGCAACCTCTTTCTCATATTTAGTTAGCTTAATCTTATCAAAAAAATCTTTTAGTTCAAACATCGAAATATCGATAAGCTCACCAATCGAATATCCTTTAATTTTAACGTAAGAAGCTTCTTTTTTTAATCTTTTACCTTTACATTCTGGACAGGTTGTTTTTCCCCGATACCGCGAAATCATAACCCTATATTGTATTTTTTGTTTTTTACTTTCGAGATATTTAAAGAAATAATTAACTCCTGATAATTGCGAATTTCCGTCCCAAAGCAAATCTTTTTCTTGCGGCGACAATTGATGATAAGGACGGTGTATAGGAAAATCAAACTTTGCTGACTTACTAATAAATTCTTTTTTCCATTCCTGCATTATCTCACCTCTCCAACATGCTACGGCATTATCAAATAAGCTCAGACTTTTATTTGGAATAACCAAATCTTCGTCCACTCCGAGAACCTTACCAAAGCCTTCACAAACTGGACAAGCACCTATCGGATTATTAAAGCTAAACATGTGAACAGTAGGAATTTCGAATTCTATTCCATCTGCCTCAAAACGATTAGAAAATGTCTGACTTATTCTTGCTTCGGATTCTATCTGCATAATGCAACACTCGCCACGCCCCTCATAAAAAGCTGTTTGCACAGAATCCGAAACACGACCTATCTGATTTTCATCACTTTTAACAACAATACGGTCAAGCACAATTCTAACAGATTTTTTTGCCTTTAAAGACGCATCGTCAATAAAATCTTCAATACGAAATAACTCCTCATCGCATACAACACGATTATATCCTTGTTTTTGAATAAGTTGAAGTTGATCTTCTTTTGTTTGGACATTATTAAAAACATAAGTGAAACAAATAAGCACTTTTGTTCCCTCCTCAAATCCCAAAATAGTATCTACAACATCACCAACATTATGCCTTTTAACTTCTGTTCCTGAAACAGGTGAATGAGTTTTGCCAATACGTGCAAACAGCAATTTTAAGTATTCATAAACTTCTGTAGAAGTACCAACCGTTGAGCGAGGATTACGTGTATTTACTTTTTGTTGGATTGCAATTGCCGGTGGAATACCATCAATAAAATCGACTTCAGGCTTATTCATTCTACCCAGAAATTGCCTTGCATAAGACGATAAACTTTCAACATATCTGCGTTGTCCTTCGGCAAATAAAGTGTCAAAAGCGAGTGATGATTTTCCTGAGCCAGATAAACCCGTAATTACGATTAATTTTCCATGCGGAATATCAACATCAATGTTTTTAAGGTTATGTACTCTTACCCCTCTAAGGCTTATGCTGTCTTTTTTACTCATTCATAAAATAATTAATTTGTAAAGTACTTACTTTTTCCGCAATTAAACAAGGATATATTACTATGTTTATTATAATGTTGAATAACTTCGTTAGGATGAGTTTCGGGTTGCGAGTTTCGGGTTTTGTCTCGAAGCCAGCGTATTCATTTACTCATTACTTCCATTTAAAATCTGTTTCATAAACCGATATATTATTCACATTATCTTTAACTACGACTTTTAAATCATATTTATCTGCAACAGCCATTTTAGAATCGAAATAATATTTTATTCGGCTACCACGTGGCTCATATCTACCAAGTACCCAGTCTCCATTAATATACATGTCATAATCAGCGATGCCCGAAAAATTATCTTCGATTTTTAATTCAATGTAAGAAACGTTTTTCATATTTTTGTTCTTCGAGACATTAATCGGAGTTATTTTTGGCGGGATTGTATCTAACCAAAGGTAAAATTTCCCAAAGTAAGATGACGATGCAGAAATATAATTTTGACAGACTTCGGGTTTAATATATCTAACGATGCCTTCCCTTTCACGAACCACAAACATTTTATCGAGATAATTAAGGAATTTATCATCAACAAAAAAACTAATTTTAAAATCTTTTTTTAACGGAATGTTTTCATCGCCAAGTTTATAAACCCCCGAATATTTACCATCTCGCAATCTAGTAAAAAAGATTATCTCATCTTTAAAAAGAACCGCAGAATCAATTTCTACACGGCAACTCTCATCAAGAAAAATATTTGTTTTATCCCATTCAAGAAAATTCTCATTTACAGACGTGTCATCAAAATCTGCCTCAACACCAGAGATTGAAAACTCAACTACAGATTTATTATTTGCGTAGTCATAAACTTCAATTTTTATTCTTGATTTTTCACCTACAATCACATTAAAAATTCCGTCATTTACCGACAAAGGATAAATCATCATATCGTTATTTGGCTCAATATACAATTTATGAACATGTAATTCATCACTCAAAAACTCGGCATAATCAAACATGCTATTTTTGCAAGTTTGTTTACTAAAGTCTAATTTATCGACAACTGAGTGATAAACGAGTTCATCATCAATAAATAGTTTGACAATTTCAGCACCATATCTGTTTGATGTTCCATTCATTCTATCAACATAAGCCAAACCAATTCCAATAGTGCCACCTGATTTAATGCCGTAAGGCGGAATATAAATACCATCTGAATTACGTTTTAGCTTGGTCTTATACTTAGTTTTTTTACCATTAACAGTAGAATTATCAGATAATGGATAGACATATAGGAAGTTAATCTCAGGTGCAATATTATCTTCAACATGATACAGTGATTCCAAAACATTTACAGGATATTCAGTATCAGTTTCTCTCATTTCAAAATGCAAGTGAGGACCTTCTGAATGTCCGGTATTACCACTATAGGCCATTGTTTGTCCACGTTTAAAAACGAATAAATCGCTTGGCGGCATGGTATCTATAGAAAAAGATTGCGTTTCATACTGCACTCGCTCAATAAACTGCTCAATTTCCGGATAAAAACGACTCAAATGAGCGTAAACAGTAGTATAATTATTAGGATGATTAACATAAAGAGCAAGTCCGTATCCCCACGGAGAAACCAATATTCTGGAGACATATCCATCAGCAACACAAACCACATCTTTACCCTCGGTATAAGTCCTATAATCAATTCCAGTATGAAAATGAGCACTTCGAGGTTCACCAAAATTACCCGATAACGAAGGTTCAATTCTTAAAGGATTAACAAAGTAATGTTTGTAATTATCTATTTGGGCAAATGCACTACCAAATAAGCTAATAGCAAACAAAAGAGCAATGATTTTATTCAGTTTCATCTATAAATATCAATTATTTTGCAAAACTAACATCTTAATATTGTTTTTGAAAAAAAAATACGTTATTTTTGTATTTAGATAATTCATTATAATGAACGAAGAATATAACAAGATATTACAAAAATTGAATGAAAACATCGCAAATGTAATATTGTTATATAATAAAGAAAAGCAACAAACTAATGAGTTATCGGAGGAGATAAAGAATTT
>JAQVPT010000015.1 GCA_028701945.1 Bacteroidales bacterium | reverse complement strand
ACTTAATTTTCTCCGACTAATTTTCGCACTCTTATTTATTTCCATTTACACTTACTTTACAAGGGGTCTATATTTTGCCACTGATGCAAATATTGATGCGTGGTTGTGGTTGTCTCTTTCGGGAATTGTTGGGTTTGTTATAGGAGCTTTGTTGCTTTTTAGAGCTTATGTTGTTATTGGTGCAAGACTTTCTATGCTTATAATGTCTCTTGCTCCGCCCATTACAGCTTTTTTAGGTTGGCTTATTCTTGATGAAGCTTTAAGTATAAAACAATTTATTGCTATGTTGGTAACAATTACCGGAATTGCTGTTGTTCTATGGAAAAAGCCAGAAAAAAAAGAAGTTGGTAAAACTCGAACAAAACTATTTAAGCACAAGCCAAGTGTTGTTTTTTGGGGACTTTTATTGGCTTTTGGCGGAGCATGTGGACAGGCAGGGGGACTCGTGCTTAGTAAAAAAGGAATGGGGGATTATGACGCTTTTGCTGCTACGCAAATAAGAATAATTGCTGGTATAGTTGGGTTTTCAATAATTCTTACATTCTCAAAATTGTGGAAAAAAACTATTAACGGTTTTAAAAACGTATCTGCAATAAAATGGATTACACTGGGGTCTTTTGCAGGACCATTCCTTGGTGTTTCGTTCAGTCTTATCGCTGTCAAATACACCGAAACAGGTATAGCAGCAACACTTTCGTCGCTTGCTCCAATAATAATCATACTTCCGGCAATGTTTATTTTTAAAGAAAAAATTAAACCAATGGAAATTATTGGCTCTATTATTACGGTAATTGGAGTAGGATTATTTTTCTTGTACTAATGAAATAAGAGACAGTTAATAATAGTATATAAAATAGATTATTGAATAGGCTGATTATATTGATATGTATGTCACGAGGGCAATATTACTAATTCATTATTGAGTATTTTTTAATGTCTATTTTTTTAGTTAGCATCTGAAAAACGTTTATTTGAATATTAGCTTATTTTTTGCTGATGGGCTTGTTTATAGTAAAAAATGGCTGCCACAATACATCGTTTACCCAATAAGCGGTAGTTCCGCTTAGTCATAAGTGCATTTTTTTTCTGACAAAACTTTTTTGGTGCGATGTTTTGTGGCCATCATATAATTTAATGCGTCTGGCGATACACAATACAGCATATAAATCATAATTATTTTCCATTCAGTCTTTACTCTGGTGTGACAATCAATTCAATTTAAAATCCAAACAAACAACTAAAATGTATGAAACACATGAATTTCAGATAATTGATCAACTTACTTCTTGTGTGTGGTGAGTTGTTTTGAGATTATCGTTTGATAATCCTTTTACAAAAAAAGTTAATTCATAGATACGGTATAAAACTCAATAAAACATTTTTTTTGCGAAATAAAAACCGCCCTTTCTTTTACTCGTTATCCCATAAAAGCCACAATGTTATTTAACATAATTGCCTATTAATACTCATATAAGTTATGCTAAACAAGCAATTAATAATTGTTCAAGAAGCTTTTATGTATTTACTATGTCAAAAGATATTTTTTAAATGAGTGTTTCTTCATATCTTTGGACAATAAAAAACACTTTAGATGTCTTTAAAAATTGGGATAAACGGCTATGGGAGAATAGGCAAAACAGTGCATCGCATGTTAGCTGGTGTTGATGGGATTAGTGTGGCTCATATAAATGACAAAATGGACATCGGTTTAATTGCTCATTTGCTTAAATATGACAGTAATTTTGGGAAATTTAATGCAGATATTAAAATTGATGGAAACCATTTAATTGTAAACGGAGAAAAAATTGTCGTAACAAATTTCATAGACCCGAACGAAATACTATGGCATAAATCTGATGTTAAAATTGTAATGGACTCAAGTGGAAAGTTCAAAACTAAACAAGCTTTGGAACCTCACTTTAAATCTGGTGTAAATAAAGTTATACTTAGTTGTCCGCCAGATAATAACTCGATTGACAGAATTGTAGTGCAAGGAGTAAACCACGAAACCATCAAATCTGATGATAAAATAATTTCTAATGCCTCGTGTACTACAAATTGTGTAGCAGTTATTATAAAAGTTCTCAACGAAGCTTTTGGACTTAAAAAAGCATTTATTAACACCGTGCATCCTTCTACAAACAATCAAAATATTCAAGATGGTTATCACAGTGATTATAGACGAAGTAGATCTGTTTTAAACAATATTGTTCCGACAAGCACAAGTGCAGTTAAATCAATTAAATTATTATTTCCTGAACTCGCCGATTGTTTTGATGGTTTTGCTACAAGAGTTCCTGTCGCATATTGCTCTTTTGTTGAATTTACTGCACAAATAAACAAAAAAGTTACCGTTGATGAGCTTAATTCTGTTTTTAAAAATTATTCAGAAAATGAATTAAAAAATTATTTAGAATATTGTGATGATCCAATAGTGAGCAGCGATGTAAAAGGCAATACACATTCGGCTGTTTTTGATGCCCTTTCGACAAAAATAATTGGAGGGGATTTTATACAAATATTGGCATGGTATGATAACGAAAGTGGTTATTCGGCACGAATTGTTGACTTGATAAAATATATCTCAAAATAATGGATAATATAATAGATTCAACAGCTTTAAAAGCAAATTTGGAACAACTCGGAGAAGTTAAGATAGTTATACCTGACGAACATTTGTGGTTTTTGAATTTATCCAAGGATTATTGGGGTATTCAAAAACGTACCGAAGAGTTTCTGTTAGAATTTCATCATCCTTATCCAAACAGAGAGGATATTGTTGAAAATCTTAACAAATTAGCAATTGGCGATTTTTGGGTCTATAAAAAGTCTTCTGATAGCAATAAAGCGATAAGTATTATTCTTGGCATTTTTGACACATTGTTAGGTGAGGACTTATCAGATGTATTACTAAAACAATTGATTTATAATTATTTAAACTTTTTTAGCACCAACGAGACTAGCTTTACCCATAATGAAATTTTATTTAAGGATTATATAGAAATCTTAGATAAGCATTTTGAGGATAAATACCTTAGTTATATCGGAAACATCAGATATTTTCTAAAGATTTTTGAGACAACAGATGACACAAGTACAAATCCTACTATCAGGCAAACCGTATTTCAATTTTTGCACAAGCTTATTCTAAAAAATGTCAACTTTTGGCAAGAGACAACCAATATTGAACAATGGTACAAAGAAAAAATAAGTGTTATGTCCGATAATTATTGGGAAACAATAAACACATTGGGCAAAGATTTTTTCGAGAAGTATCATAATAATGTAATTAAAGCTGAAACAATTCAAGAATTACGAAAAAGTGCTTTTACATTTTCAGATATTATTGGAGCATTTAGAAAAAAAACTGACGACTTTGTAAAATGTACGGAACAGTTTTGTTATATATTTTATTTATTGCATTTGCCCGGAATGGTGCATCATCGCGATTATTTACTCTTGGATTTAAATAATGCTATAAAAAAAGTCGCTAAAGAAGCCGATGAAGAGCAAATATTAAAATCTATTGATGAGCTTTTTACAATTTTTGCCGATTTCAAGAAAACACATATTGCTTTAGTTCTCGATTCAATCTTAACACTTAGTAAAGAAATAATTAATACTAACAGCAATAATCTTATTCATCATTTAGAGTATCAGATGATTAGATTTGGATTTGTTAATCCAGGTATATCCTATCTAACAGACGACTGGGAGCTTAAAGTTAATCCTAATCACATTAAAAACATCAGGGTTTGGCTCGAAATAATTGAGTACAATCCCGAAATGATGAAAAAACTTTTGTCGGCACTCATCATAAATCTTAGAATTGGTGGGATATTTATTTTTGATACAAATTTATTTCAAAAAGATGTTACACAATTGCTTAACACAAATATTTCTCCGATTTACAAACAAATTAAGCAACTTACCAGAATATTTCCAGTATATTTTAACGAAATAGGTGCCGAAGGAGTATTGAGAGATGTATCAACAAAAATCGATGAGATGTCGTCAAGAAATGACAAACTTATACATTTTTTAAGAAAGCAAATTCATACTGAGGGCAACAATTCGCATATACAAATGACATACAGAATTATTACATTCTGGTATGATTTAGAAATCAAAAACCTAAAAAAAGCTGTTCCCCAAAATGTTATCGACAACATTGAAATTGACAGTTGTTGGGTACAAGGTGTACACGAAGCTTTAACAAAAGTTTGTCGTCAAAATAAATTGTCGCTTAACGATTTTTTGAGCATTGAAGATCCTCAAGAGCTATTAAATAAGACTAAACACGCAAATAAAGATGACATAAAAAGACTTACTTTAATTATTGAACTTTATAAGCTATTAGTTGAGAAATACTCTTTTGAAACCAATAATATTATTGAAATAATTAAAAGACATCCTTTTGTTAATTCTGAAGAAATATCTCACTTGGCAGCATTACTCGAAAAAGAGGACAATTTAGAAGCTTTGTCGCTTATTTTTTCGTTAATGAAAAAACTCAATGAAATTATTTTTGACCCAACTCACAGTGAAGGTTGGGACAATATTTACTATAAACGGCATATCGCAGTTGGTATTCCATCGATGTATGGGAAATATCACGAGAAAAAGTTTGAAGCTTTGGGATTAACCTTTAGACTTGAAAGAATTGCATCTGTTTTGGTGAGCAAAATAATTAAAGATTTTAACACAGAGTACTTTACAGCAAAAACTCTAAATGACATTTTTACAGTTATTAGTCTATTGCGAGAGGGGCTTAGTCTTGATGGAATTTACGACCAAGGTTTTGATTCTAAACTTAAGATGTATCAATACAGTTTAAAATCCGGCAGTTTTACTATAAGTCAATATATTAATTTATTTGAGTTTATGGAAACTGGAATAAAAGGGATTACAAATAAATACTTTATCAGACCTTATGAGAGTTTGCTGGAGATAATTGTCCCCCAATATATAACAGAAAAAAAGCTTGGTGATCCTGTTGAATTAAAGAAAATAATATTGCAAAAATCGGAAATGTTTTACCGAGAGCTATTATCATCTGCATTTTTGATTCAGTCTTTAGATTATTTTATTGGTAAGGTATTGACAAATCTTCGTAAAATGATTAAAAGCCTTTCGCATGATGAGGTAAATAGCATTATGACTTATAATCCTGATTTGGCCTTTAGTCCACTATACATTGAGAAACCAACGGTTGACAATCAAGTTTTTATTGGCTCAAAAGCATATTATCTCAAAAAATTATATTTGAAGGGATACCCTGTACCGCCAGGTTTTGTTATCACTACTGAAATTTTTCGACGCATAAATTTTATTCCTAAACTAAGTTCTCTTTCTAATGAAATTGATAATACTATAAAATCTCATGTGTTACAATTAGAAAAAATGACTGGTTTAAAATTTGGCGATCCTGAAAAGCCATTATTACTAAGCGTTAGATCTGGAGCGGCTATGTCGATGCCTGGTGCAATGAACACTTTTTTAAATGTTGGATTAAATGATGAGATTTGTGAAATCCTTAGTAAACAACCAAACTTTGGTTGGACTTCGTGGGATTGTTACAGGCGTTTATTGCAAACCTGGGGAATGTCTTTTGGAATAAATCGGAATGAGTTTGACCAAATTATGCTCGATTACAAACAGAAATACGACATTTCACAAAAACTAGGTTTCTCAAATAAAATAATGAAAGAAATGGCCTTTTCATACAAGCAATTATTAGTTGACCATAATATTTCATTCGAATCTGATCCATATTTACAGTTAAAACAAGCAATTGTATCTGTATTTAGATCGTGGAGTACAGACAGAGCCATAGTATATAGACATCACATGCAAATTGATGAAGAATGGGGAACAGCGGTTACTGTGCAGCAAATGGTTTTTGGAAACATTCATCAAGAGTCCGGGTCAGGCGTGTTTTTTACTAGAGATATTCAAGACAATACGCCAACAATGCATATTACTGGTGATTTTTCGTTTCTAAGTCAAGGCGAAGATATTGTTGGTGGATTAATAAATACTTTGCCAATGAGCGAAAGGCAAAGGAAAAGGTACTATTCAAAAAGCGAAATCTCATTAGAATCAGTTTTTCCTGCTATTTACCAAAGGCTTAAAGAAATTTCAAAAGAACTAATTGAAATACATGGATTTGGACATCAAGAAATTGAGTTTACTTTCGAAACCTCAGACCCCAAAGATTTATATATTCTGCAAACGCGAGATATGTCAACAAACCAGCAAAATGAAATTATGGTTTTTGATGTTCCGAGAGAGAAAATGCATAAAGTTGGTAGCGGAATTGGAATTGGGAAAGGAGTACTAAGTGGCTTACTTGTTTTTGACCACGAAGATGTTGTAAACTTAAAAAAACATCATCCTGATAAAAAAGCTATTCTTGTTAGACCTGATACTGTTCCTGATGATATTGCAATAATAATTGAGTGCGACGGGTTATTAACAGGAAAAGGAGGAGCAACATCACATGCCGCTGTTACCGCATCTGCTTTAGGTAAAATTTGCATAGTAAATTGTGTAGATTTAAGCGTGTACGAAAAACAAAAAAAATGCGATATTAGTGGAGTTGAGTTTAATGCTTTTGACGGAATATCAATTGATGGGAACAATGGAAATGTTTTTAAAGGTAATTATCCAATAAAAATCGAAGAACTGTAAAATTTATTAAATATTGTAAAAACTATAAAAATGGAAAAAATCATTAATGAAAAAACGCTATTAGGTATCAACGGACTTGGTCGCATAGGCAAATTAAGCCTTTGGTATCATCTATTATCAAGAAGCTTTGACGGGGTGGTTATTAATGTTGGTAGAGAGGTCGGCAAAAATCTTGATGATTTAATTCAAACAATTTCGTCGGATTCTACCTATGGATTACTCGAGCATTTTTTATACGGACATTCAGGAAGAAAATGCAAATTTGAAATCTGTGACAGAGAAAATTTCTCCATCAAAATTGATGATTATCCAGTAAAATTTCTGACTACTGATCGCAACCCAATGGACATAAAATGGAAAAACGAGGGCGTTAGCATTGTAGTAGATTGTACTGGCAGATTTCTTGATCCAACTGTTGCTGCAAATCATCAGTCGGGCAGTGTGCAAGGTCATTTAACCGCCGGAGCTCAAAAAGTAATTGTAAGTGCTCCTTTTAAAATAAAAAATGCAACTATCGAAGATGATCAAAATTTCCCTACTTTTATATATGGAATAAATCATGCTGATTATAATTCATTGAAACATCACATTATATCGGCTGCAAGTTGTACAACTACTGGACTTGCTCACATGATAAATCCTTTGCTCGAAGATAGAGAAACGAATAATATACTAACAGCTTCGATGTCCACAGTTCATGCAGCAACTAATACACAAAGTGTTTTAGACTCCGTGCCTGCATTTGGAGCATCCGACCTTCGTAAAAATAGATCTGTTTTAAATAATATTATTTTATCGACAACAGGTGCAGCAAAAACACTCGAAAAAGTGCTTCCGCAAATTATTAGTTTTGGTTTTATGGCCGATTCGATCCGAATACCAACTTCAACAGTTTCGTTAATTGCACTAAATATTACATTTAACACACGACTTGACGACAATGGTAATCCAGTGATAAATGCTGAATATATTAAAAACATTTATGATATAATGGCGAATGGACCTCAAAAAGGGCTATTGCATTTTTCAACAAAGCAATCAGTATCATCTGATATGTTAGGATACAATGCTGCGGTAGTTATCGAAGGAAATGAAATACATACGCGAACAGGGTTTATAAAAGTTCCAGCCGAAATGTTAGAAGCAGCAGGTGTAAAAAACGCTCAAAATGTAAATTTACCCGTTACTCATGCTAAAATTATGGGTTGGTACGATAACGAATTTGGAAGTTATGTAAACTCGTTAGGTAGATTAACTGAACATGTTGCATCGCATTTAGGATAATAATATTTGTGAGTTGCAGATAATATTTCTAAGCTTATGCTCTTTGTTAATTTGGGCTGTCTGCGTAGTTTATTTAGTGCGATAAAATGCTCACAGATACTGTGATTAAGTTGGTATAATTACTAACCAGCCTGAATTTTGTCCATTAATACAATTATTCGAGCGTTCCGGCTCTAACTTTATAAGTATAATCAGCATTTTCCATAATCATAAGCTCTGGATCCTTGTTTTGTTCTTCAGCTTGTTTTAGAATATTGTTTTTCCAATCCTGATTTGCGTTAATCTCAGATATAATTTTATTTATTTCATTATTTCTGAATTCAAGATACAAACTATCTCCTTTATTGAGTGATTTTTCACCCATTTTCTCATTAAATTCTTTTTCGTATGAGATAAGATATTTTTCACAAAATTCATATGGGAAAAGATGATTTGTTGCTTCAGTTGAAACAAGCAAAATAAATTCTTGACTTTCCACTTCCTTTTTATAATCAAGTTCGTTAACATTTTGAACTGGGTCTCGAACCGGATAAACTGTTTTATTGTAAAACCAGAATCCCCCGTTCGTAAAAACATTTTGAGGAATGGCAACATTGTTTGCATAGATAGTCCACCAATACGAATCTGAGATTGCTAAAACTTTGGGTTTATATTTACTGTTATCGTTGTTAAACTGATATTTTGGATAACTGATTTTTTTGAAACGAGGGTAAAAAATTATATTCATTGTTTTGTACAAATCATCATCTTGATTTCGTAATGTATCGGGTGTTTCTACATCTATTATGGTAAAGTCGGCAAAATCTTTTTGTACTTTATCTTCCATGTACTTTATTACAGTATCCATTGCGATTCCAGCTGCCCAAATAGTCCAATGGGCTCCTAGGTCGCAATAAACTTCGTATGGGACTGTGTCTTTCATTGAAACAATATATTTGTTGAGGTCGATAAAGTTTATATTAGTTTCATTAAAACTGCTTACATAAGCTTCGTAATTGTTAATAGATTTTTTGTTCGGATTATAACTATCTGGGATAAGCTCGGGATAATATGAAGCTTTCCCTGGAGGGAAAACAACAATTAGTGTAACGCCTTTATTTTTAAGAATTTCTTGTGCAGCTAGCAAATTATTTGTGTTTTCTTTGATCTTATCGTTCCCAATAAACGTTTGACCCAAGTAACTAATAATATAAGATTCCTCAAATAAAATACCGTTTTTACCGATAACAGGTCCTTTTACAGGAGATTCTCTGAAGATTGAAAAAATAATTTGATTATTAAATCGGACTAAAGAATTGTGAAATCCGATGTTTTCTTCAATATATTTTACACAAGAATCTTGAAAAGTCTCATCCCACAACGATTTTAGTGTAAAATGAGGTTTTATAGCAGGGATAAATGCACCGTCTAATGGTTTTTCTTTAAACCAACCAGTAAGATTTTGCAGCATTGGTATTGCTAACAACACCATGAAAAAAAGAAACCATATTTTTTTAAATTTCGCCATTAAAATCTGAAATAAATAAAAGGGTTAAATCCACCTTTTGTAATAAAAGAAACGCAAACAATAAGGAAAAGTGCGGATAATATTCCGGTAAAGATATGCTGCTTACAACTATATTGACTATAAAAAACTTTTTCTTCGAGTTTTTTACCAAGCTTGAATATTGTTATAAAAGAAAACACCACTGCAAATAACAAAGCAATTCTAAATTGGTTATTTATATAATCTGGAAACAAATTGCGATCTATTCTAAATTGGGAATTCATATAATCCAGAAAAAGATTACGGTCTATTCTAAAAAGGTTACGTACATATTTAAAAGCAAAACTCATATTTTCGGCTCTAAAAATAATCCAACCTATTAACGTAATAATATAAGTCAATAAAATTCTTGGAATTTTGCCGATTTTGGAAGTAATTTTAATTAAAAAAATTCTGTCCAGCACTAAAAACAATCCATGATAAGCTCCCCAAATAACAAAATTCCAGGAAGAACCGTGCCATAAGCCAGAAATTAGAAATACAAACCACAAATTAAAATATAATCTAAACTTTGTTTTTACCCGATTACCGCCAATAGGTATATACAGATAATCGCGCATCCAGTTACCGAGTGTGATATGCCATCTTCTCCAAAATTCGGTAATACTTTGGCTAGTGTATGGGTTGTTAAAATTTTCAGGGAACTTGAATCCTATCATACGTCCAATGCCAATAGCCATATCGGAATAACCTGAAAAATCAAAATAAATTTGAAATGAATATGCAATGATTCCAAGCCATGAAGCTAAGGTTCCAATATTTTCTACTGGTGTCGCAAAAATCACATCCACAGTAGCACCAAGGGTGTTTGCAATTAAAACTTTCTTAGATAATCCTATTATAAATCTGTAAAATCCGAGAAGCCTATTTTCAGTATTTTCATTTGCCTGTCTATTTGTGATTTGATCAGCAATTTCATTATACCTAACAATCGGGCCAGCAATTAATTGTGGAAAGAGTAAGATAAAAAGAAGGTAATCGCCAATGGATTCTAGTCTTTTGCTCTTCTTCCTATAAATATCTATCGAATAAGATAATTTTTGAAAAGTATAAAATGAAATTCCGATGGGTAATGCGACTTTTGTCCAACTAATATTTTCAATGCCAAATTTTATGAAAGCAAAATTCAAGTTTTCAACGAAAAAATTCGCATATTTGAAGTAAGCAAGCAAACCTATATTTAATAAGACGGAAGCGAATAAAAGCCATTTCCTTTCTTTTGTTTCGGTAGTTGTATCTATCCTTTTAACCAAAAAGAAATCAATTATAACCGAAAATAAAATAATGAATAAAAATTGTGGTGCACCAAAGCCATAAAATATTAAACTGGCAATAAGAGCAATCATGTTTTTATACTTTACATCAGCGATGTAGTAGAAAAAAAAGAAAAGCGGTAAAAAGTACAGTAAAAATATGCTGCTGCTGAAAACCATTAATTTATCTTAATAATTTAAGGTCGCAAATATACGTAAATTTGTATTGTTTACTCCGAACTCTATATAAATTTAGAAAATAATTTTAAACAGTATGGCAGTTTTTTAGATGATGTATTTATCAAATTAATCTCAAAAAAACTTTTTTATTGAAATTATAATGAGAAGATAATAATACTAAAACATTTTAAATTGCATCATAAAATTTTAGAATTATCTTTGCAAGTAGAAAAACACATAACAACATGGAAGAAAAAAAAGAATCTCTAAATTTTATTGAGCAAATAATAACCGATGATTTAAAATCAGGCAAACACAAAGATATTACCACACGTTTTCCACCTGAACCAAACGGATATTTACATATTGGTCATGCAAAGTCTATATGTTTAAATTTTGGATTAAAAAAGACTTTTAATGGTAAAACTAATTTACGATTTGATGACACAAATCCATCAAAAGAAGAAACAGAATACGTTGACTCAATAATTGAAGATATTAAATGGTTGGGTTTTGAGTATGATAATCTGTTTTATGCTTCCGATTATTTTGACCAGCTTTACGACTGGGCAGTTATGTTAATTAATGACGGGAAAGCATACATCGATGAACAAACTCCCGAACTGATAAGCGAACAACGCACAAATCCGACAACAAAAGGAATTGAAAGTCCATACAGATATCGTGCTATTGAAGAAAGTCTCCGATTATTCCAAGAAATGAAAGATGGAAAACATGCTGACGGCTCTATGGTTTTGCGAGCCAAAGTTGATATGAACTCTCCAAATATGCACATGCGTGATCCAATAATGTATCGAATCATGAGAAAGCATCATCACCGCACAGGCGACAAGTGGTGCATATATCCTATGTACGATTATGCTCACGGACAAAGCGACTATATTGAAGGTATAACACATTCTATCTGTACTTTGGAGTTTGAGGTGCACCGCCCTTTATATGACTGGTTTCTGAATCAGATAGATACTACTGGCAAAAGACCTCGCCAAATTGAATTTGCAAGATTAAATCTCACATACACAGTTATGAGTAAAAGAAAATTACTCGAACTTGTAAACAACAAATATGTAAATGGTTGGGATGACCCTAGAATGCCAACTATTAGTGGTATGCGCCGTAGAGGATATACAGCTCAATCTATTCGCAATTTCGCCGATAGAATTGGTGTAGCAAAAAGAGAAAACATGATTGATGTTGGTTTGTTAGAATATATGGTTCGTGAAGACCTTAATAAAAAAGCAAACAGAGTATTGGGTGTTCTTGACCCGCTAAAGGTCGTTATAACAAATTATCCTGAAGACAAAACCGAAGAGTTTGATGCAATTAATAATCCGGAAGACGAATCGGCAGGCAAACGTAAAATTGGTTTTAGTAAAGTAATATATATCGAACGAGAAGACTTTATGGAAGATGCTCCAAAGAAATTCTTCAGATTAACAATAGGTAGCGAAGTTAGATTGCGATATGCTTATTTTATTAAATGTGAAAATGTGGTGAAAGATGATGCTGGCAATATTACTGAATTACATTGTACTTACGATCCCGAAAGTCGTGGCGGACAATCGCCTGACGGACGGAAAGTAAAAGGAACTATCCACTGGGTAGATTCTAAAACTTGCATTGACGCTGAAATACGTTTGTATGACAGACTATTTGTTAAAGAAGACCCAGACGATATTGGTGAAAATGAGACTTATGTTGATTATCTAAATCAAGACTCTCTAAAAACAATTACTGCTAAATTAGAAAGGCGTTTGTTGGATGTATGTCCTGGTCAAAATTTTCAATTTGAACGAAAAGGATACTTTTGTGTCGATAAAGACTCAAAACCAGTGCATCCAATTTTTAACCGAACTGTAACATTAAAAGATTCATGGTCTAAAATTTCAGAAAAATGATAGAACGTAATGCAATATTTCCAGGATCCTTTGATCCATTTACTGCTGGACACGAATCGGTAGTTGAAAGAGCCATTCCACTTTTTGACAAAATAATTATTGCGGTCGGAGTCAATATTGCGAAAACAACAATGTTAAGTCTTAATAAACGAATCGAACTAATACAAAAAGTCTTTGAAGGAAATAAACAAGTTGAAGTTATTTCATATTCAGGTTTAACTGTCGATTTTGCTAAAGTGCATAATTGTAAGTTTATTCTTAGAGGTTTAAGAACTTCGGCAGATTTTGAATTTGAAAGAGCTATTGGGCAAACAAATAAACTATTAAACGAACAAATCGAAACTATTTTTATACTTACAAAACCTGAACATACATTTATTTCGAGTAGTATTGTAAGAGATGTTTTTAAAAACAATGGAGACTTAACACATTTTTTGCCAAATAGAATAACAAAAGAAGATTTAACAATATAATAACTAATTCAAAACCAGTTTTACTTGATGATTGAATCGTATCTGAATAAACTAATTGCAACGCACATCGGCTCAATCTCATTTTTGCAATGACCAAATCATACTGGACAATTTGTTTTGAAATCATTATTGTCCGATAAAAAAATAGCAATAGATTTCTATCGATTTTTATTTTGTAGAATCTTGGCACAAGCCAATTTGCACAGCTAATATTAGATGAAACGCAAAAAATGTTTGTGTCCCAAAGGACAAAACTACACATATTGTTATTTTACTGATATTAAAGCCCTCTGGGCTGTGGAAAATTGCCCAGAGGGTATAAATGTCAGTAAAACTTAAACATCAAATTGCTTATTAACCCGTGTTTTACCAAATGGTGAAATTTGATTTTAACAAGCCACATAGATTTATAATTTTATATTTATGTTTGTTCTCAAGGCCTTTAGAAGTTCTTTTTTAATTTTACTCGGATAACAATGATAACAAAACCCAAAATACATAAATTACTCTACTATAATTCTATGAAATATTGAATTTTGTTCGCCTTGAATTTCAATAAAGTATATGCCAGAATTTTCATTTCTTAAATCAATATTTAAATTATCGCTTTCAATATTATCTTCCAGCACAACTCTACCAACGGCATCTCTTACAATTACTATACTATAGTTTTGTAAATTATCAGATGAAATTTTAACAATCCCGTTTGTTGGATTTGGATAAAAAGATAAAAAAACATTTTCATCTTTAACTAGAACCTCACCAAAAAGTCCACCATCTGTAATAATCCAATTATTAGGAGCATCAGTTAAAACAGCACGAGAAGCTATGGCAGCATTAGAATACTTGCTATTACCACCGTCAAAAGTAACACTTGGTTTTAATGTTTGACCCGCCCAACCAATCAGTAAAGCATCATAATTTACAAGCGAAAGACTAACTCCGTTAAACATTTCTATCATATTAGTAACATTACTCACATTCCAGTTTCCAATATCTTGATCAAATAAAGTAGCTCCTACAAACATATAATTCATATTAGTAACACTACTCACATCCCAACTTCCAATGTCTTGGTTAAATGAAGTGGCAGCATTAAACATACTTTGCGTAGTCGTAGCACTACTCACATCCCAACTGCCAATATCTTGATTAAATGCAGAAGCGTGACGAAACATAGACCCTATATTTGTAGCATTGCTCACATCCCAGCTTCCAATATCTTGATTAAATGATGTTGCGTGTTCAAACATCCCACCCATTTGATATGCATTACTCACATCCCAGCTTCCAATGTCTTGATTAAATGAAGTAGCGCCATAAAACAGATTAGTCATACCAGTAACACTGCTCATATCCCAGTTTCCAATGTCTTGGTTAAATGCAATGGCTTGGGAAAACATTTTCGACATACTTATTACACTACTCACATCCCAGTTTCCAATGTCTTGGTTAAATGAAGTAGCAGAAAAAAACATACTATTCATATTAATAACATTACTCACATCCCAGTTTCCTATATCTTGATTAAATGAAGAAACGGTCATATAAGCCATAAACATACAACTCATATCAGTAACACTGCTTACATCCCAGCTTCCAATATCTTGATTAAATGAAGACGGGGTAATAAAGGACTCAAACATATAACTCATATCCATAACACTACTCACATCCCAACTTCCAATATCTTGATTAAATGCATTTGCAGAAGAAAACATACGACTCATATTTGTTACGCCACTTACATCCCAATTTCCAATATCTTGATCAAATAAAATTGCATAAGAAAACATTGCCTCCATATTTGTAACACTGCTCACATCCCAGTTTCCAATATCTTGATTAAATATAGTGTAATTGTCATCGCTGCCAGCAAACATATAACTCATATCTGTAACACTGCTCACATCCCAGCTACCAACATCTTGATTAAATGTTGTGGCGAGAGCAAACAGATTAGACATATTAGTAACACTGCTCACATCCCAGCTTCCAATATCTTGATTAAATGTCGATGCGTGATCAAACATATAACTAAGATTTGTAACCTCACTAGGTATTTGTTCAGGAACAACTGTAAGATTTACAGCATTATGACATGAATAAGATAAATCGGTTAAACCGATATATCCAAAATCAGTAATCTTTACAAGTTTATCAGCATTTGAATAACCATAAGTTCCAAAATGCGTAAGTGTTCCACTTATGGTTACGGTATAAATGCCATCTGAAGCATAAGTATGATCTTTATTTCCAGTACTTGTGAATGTATCGGAATTTCCATCGCCCCAATCAACCGTAACATTAACGTTTCCATATAACGGCAATGTAATAGTTGTACCATCAGATAAATTTGTATTATATTCTAAACTCATTTGTGCCTGCAAAGCAAATGCGCAAACCAAAAACATTAGTGTTAGAAAAATGTTTTTTTTCATAATTGTATAATTTTATTACATGTATAACTTTAACTGTTGCTAATTTCATAACAAAGATATACAAAATTGTTATACAAAATTAATTTAGAATTTGCTTTATTGATTTCTATAGCTTTTATTCTAACGATAGATTATAAACTTCATCATTACAACTAAACCAATTCATAAATTTTCACATTTCTAAGTCAATAATTTAAAAAGTGCTAATAATACTTAAATGCTATGTTTTCAATAAAATCTTATAATTTCTCAATTGCATAAAAACATGAAGGATTAGAGCTCAACCTTCAATAAACTGATTAAATTTGCGGTAGAAAAAAACAGAAAGCCTTATGATTAAAAGAAAAAACATTAATCCTACGCTAATAATAATTTTATTAGTAGTTTTTATAATATCATCTTGCGTACAAAAAACTTACGCCCCACAATCTGGCGACTTGTTATTTCAAGTAAATGCGACAAGCGATTTTACTGATGCAATTATAAACACTACAGGTGACGACAATGCAATTTCATTTTCGCATGTAGGAATAGTTTGCATAGAGAATAATGAGATATTTGTTATTGAAGCAACTCCTGTTTTTGGCGTACAAAAAATTTCTTTACAAGATTTCTTAGATGCTTCGGCACATGATGAAAACGGAAATCCATTAGTGATTGCTTATAGATTAAATCCAGAAATTGAAATTCAAAATCCTGTTGACATTGCTACAACTTATATAGGTATGCCTTATGACTCCGTGTTTTTGCCAGACAATAATGCTATATATTGCAGCGAACTTATTTACAAATCTTACTTATCACCTAGTGGAAAAGAAACATTTACCGCTATCCCAATGAGTTTTAGCGACACATCAGGAAAAACTAATCCATATTGGATTGAACATTTTGAAAAGCTGAAGCTTGCAATTCCCGAAGGAGTATTAGGGACAAACCCAAACGATCTATCAAAAGACGAGATTTTGCGATTTGTTGGGAAACTGTACAATTAATAAAAAGCTGCTAATAAATCTGTAAAGTTTTGATATTTTTGTATTTTTGAAAAAAATTGAGCAAATGTCGAGACATAAACCACAGAAAAAAACAGCTACTCCTGTAAAAGGGCAAGCTGAAAAGAAAGTTGCCAACACGACTATCGACATTAATCACAAAAAGTCAAATTACTTTGCTATTATAGCTTTTTGTGTGTTTGCATTTATCTTGTACGGTAACACAATAGGACACGATTACGCACTTGACGATGCAATTGTAATTACCGGTAACGAGTTTACACAAAAAGGAATCAAAGGCATTCCCGATATTTTTAAATATGACACATTTACAGGATTTTGGCTGTCAAGTTATCCGGATAGAACTGCTTCACAAATACAAGAGGAGAAAAAATTGGTTGCTGGAGGACGTTATCGTCCGCTGTCCTTAGTTAGTTTTGCATTAGAAGTAGAATTGTTCGGAAAAAACATTAAAGATGCAAATGGGCAAATAATGTATAAAGGTAATCCGCACATTAGTCATTTTATCAATATTATTTTGTACTTTTTAACAACTTGTTTACTGTATATTATCTTACTGCGATCATTCCCACCAGAAAAAGACAAAAAATGGTATTTTAGTTTCGCATTTATTGCCAGTATTTTGTTTTTAGCTCACCCAATTCATACCGAAGCCGTTGCAAACATTAAAGGTCGTGATGAAATAATGACTCTACTTGGCTCACTAGCAGCTGTTTGGTTTACAATTAAATATTTGGATACTAAGAAAATTTATTTTGTGATACTGTCGTCAGTTTCGCTACTTTTCGGATTATTATCAAAAGAAAATGCAATCACTTTTTTAGCGATAATTCCTATTACTATTTATTATTTTACCAATCATAAATTCTCATCAAATATTAAAGCTAGCATTCCATTATTGATAGCTGCTGCGATATTTCTTCTGTTAAGAGCAAATATTCTTGGTTTTGGTGGTGGCGAAAAGCAAATTTCGCAAGAAATAATGAATAATCCATTTTTAGGAGCAAGTTTTGCCGATAAAATGGCGACAATATTCTTTACGTTATGGATGTACGTCAAATTGCTGATATTTCCTCACCCTTTAACGTATGATTACTATCCATATCAAATAGAAATCATTGGCTGGGACAATCCTGGAGCTTATTTAACTCTTATTTTTTATCTTGCAATCGGTATTTATGCAGTTTACGGTATGATTAAAAAACGAGATGTGTTTTCCTATGGAATATGGTTTTATCTGCTGCCGCTATCGGTTGTTTCAAATATTTTCTTTCCGGTTGGAACATTTATGAATGAGCGTTTTGTATTTATTTCTTCAATCGGATTTTGTCTGATACTTGCATGGTTAATCTATAAATACACACCAAAACTTTTTAAAGATAATGCCTCGGCAAAATACTTTATGAGTTTTATTATGATAATAATTTTAGGCTTATATTCACTAAAAACCATTAGTCGAAATAAAGCATGGGAAAACGACCTTACACTGTTTACCACAGATGTGCAAACAAGCTCTAATTCGGCAAAAAGCAATTGTTCGGCAGGTGGCAAATTAATTGAGGAAGCTCAAAAACCAGAAAACAGAACCAATACAGTTATACATGACCAAATGTGCAAACAAGCGATTGGTTATTTAGAACATGCAATAGAAATCTATCCTAATTATATTGATGCCTTAAATTTATTGGGGAATGCACATTACGAACACAATTTTGCTATTTCCAAATCATTAGATTATTATGCAAAAGTTTTAAAGCTTCGTCCGTTTCATAATATTGCGTACAACAACTCTAAAATAGTAATGCAAAACACGTTTACATTGCTTACAAACAAAGAGTCTTCGTCAACACCCGAAGAAATTCTAAAATCTTGTGATGAAATAATATCTGTCAAATCCGAGTTTGGCGAAGCATATCACTTGAAAGGTACACTTTATGGAAAACATCTGAATATGATTGATTCAGCATTTTTATATTTACAAAAAGCTCAAAAAATGAATTTCGATAAAACTGCTTCGTTTTACAAAGACCTCGGTGTTGCTTATGGAATGAAAGGATATTACAATGAGTCCTTAGAATATTTTCATAAAGCAATTGAACTTGATCCAAATGATGCACAGTCATATTTTAATCTTGGCGTAACTTATCAGCAATTAGGAGATATTGAGAATGCAAATATTTATCTTCAAAAATCAGAAGAATTAAAACAAAAACAAGCAGCAAAGTGATAAACGGAAAAAAAATTATAATAGTATTACCTGCATATAATGCAGAACTTACATTAGAAAAAACGTACTCGGAAATACCTTTTGATATTGTTGATGATGTTATATTAGTTGATGACAATAGTACGGACAAAACTGTTGACAAAGGACGTGAACTAGGAATAAAAAACATATTTGTACATGATAAAAATAAAGGCTACGGAGGAAATCAAAAAACCTGTTACAATAATGCTCTAAAACTTGGTGCAGATATTATTATCATGCTACATCCCGATTATCAATATACGCCAAAACTAATTCATTCAATGTCGTATCTAATTGCTAATGAGGTGTATAGCGTGGTTTTAGGCTCAAGAATATTGGGACGCGGTGCACTTAAAGGAGGAATGCCATTCTACAAATATGTTTCAAATCGTCTTTTAACTTTTATTCAAAATGTATTAATGCACCAGAAATTATCAGAATATCACACTGGTTTCAGAGCTTTTTCTGCAGAGGTACTAAATGCAATTAATTTTAATGATAATTCAGACGATTTTGTTTTTGATAATCAGATGCTGGCACAAATTTTTTATGCTGGATATGAAATAGCAGAAATTACTTGTCCAACAAAATACTTTGAGGGAGCCTCATCAATAAATTTTCAACGCAGTGTTCAATACGGACTGGGAGTTATAGGAACATCATTTTTGTATTTTTTTAATAAAATAGGTATTGCCAAAAGCAATATTTTTAAGAAATGACAAAACTTACGGAACTATTAAATATAAAACACCCGATAATTTTGGCACCAATGTTTTTGGTTACAAATATCGAAATGATCAAATCGGCTCTTGATAATGGAATAAGTGGAGCAATCCCAGCCATGAATTTTCGTAATCCAAGCGACATTATAAAAGCCATTCAAGAAATTAAACAACACAGCGATAAGCCGTTTGGGATAAATATTATTGCAAATCGATCAAACTCAAAGTTAGATGCACAAGTTGAAGCTTGTTTGGCTGAGCCTCCAGCTTTTATTACCACTTCCTTGGGTAATCCTAAAACAATTATAGAAAAAGCTCATGCTAAAGGAATAAAGGTTTTTTGCGACGTTACAGATTTAAAATATGCTCAAAAAGTTGAACAAGCAGGTGCAGATGCCTTAATTGCAGTTAATAGCGAGGCAGGTGGTCATGCAGGCTGCACTCCGCGGAACGAATTAATAGAAATACTTACCAAAAATTGTAAAATACCTGTTATTAATGCCGGTGGAGTTTCATCTTCAAGCGACCTTAAAGATATTTTAAAACTTGGAGCAGCAGGAGCTTCAATTGGGACCTTATTTATTGCCTCACTCGAATGCGAAGTATCTGACGAATATAAAAATGCATTAATAAATTACGGAAAAGACGATATTGTTTTGACCCGCAAACTATCAGGAGCACCTACAACCGTTATAAATACAGACTATGTTAAAAGTATTGGGACAAAACCTAATTTCCTTGAATATCTAATCAACAAAAACACTGGTATTAAAAAGTTTGCAAAAGCAATACTTATGCGTAAAGGACAAAACAAACTAACTAACGCCGCATTTAAAGCAACCTACAAAACCGTTTGGTGTGCAAGCCCAGCAATTGAGAATATTAAAGAGATTAAAAGTGTAAAAGAGATTATTGAAGATTTGGTAGGGGATTCCGTCTAAACTCACTGGCAATTATTCCTGCGGCAATTGAAATATTCAGAGATTCAGAATGTTGTTCTGGTCTTTGGTATGGCGGAATAAATATTTTCTCATCCAGAAACTCAGAGACCTCATCAGAAATGCCGTTTCCTTCGTTACCGAGAACAAATAGTGCAGCCTGTGGCAACTTGGCTTGATAAATACTTTCGCCTTCTAAGAACGTTCCGTACGTTATTTGTCCAGTTTCCAGTTTATAATTTTTGATAAACTCAGGCAAATCAACATAATGAATTTTAACTCTCAAAAATGCACCCATGCTTGCTTGTATAACTTTAGGGTTATAAACATCTGCTGAATTTTTAGAACAAATAAGGTTTTCTATTCCAAACCAATCGCAAATACGAAGCATGGTTCCAAGATTGCCAGGGTCTTGAATATCATCAACCGCCATTGTAAGTTTTGATTTTAAATCACTTATTTCAAGTTCATAATCAGGTATTTCGATAATCGTTAAAACTCCGGGAGCAGACTTTAGATTAGATATTTTTTTCATGCCTACATCGTCAGTTGTGAAAACTTCATAATCATCAGAACTAATTGGCAATTCTTTATCATCATTATAAACAACATACTTAATTTTAAAATTTGATTCAATTGTCTCTTGCAACATTTTTATTCCTTCTGCTACAAATAGTCTATTTTCAGACCTGTGTTTTTTTACCGATAAAGACGATATTAGTTTACTTTTTGCTTTTGAGAGTTTTTCTATCATTTTGTTTTAATATAGGGTTGTAATTTATCAAAAACTTCGTTGCTAATTGCTTTTTGCGTAACGAGTTCCTCAAAGGATTTTATCTCACCAGCAAACTTGCGATAATTAAGAATACTGTTGGTAATTTCTTTATCTATGTAAGGATGTTTTATTAAATCCACATATTTTGCAGTATTAATGTTTATTTTTTTGATGTTTGATGTGTCGATAATAAAACTATTTTTCACGGTTTCGTAAAGTTCATCTGTAAAACCATATACTTCCATAATTTGTTCAACACTAATAAAACCACCTAATTTATCGCGATACTCAACTATTCTTTTAGAATAAGACGGTCCAATTCCGCTTAGTTTTTGCAATTCTATGGCTGTAGCAACATTCAATTCAATACTAATATCTGCGTTGCTTAAATTGGATGTTCCTGTAAATGCAGAGTCTATTTTCACATAAGGTTTTAGCTTATCGACAAAATCGGGGTCTAAACCATAAATTTTTTCAATATCATTTGCTTCCGTAAAATATCCACCGCTCTCCCTATATTTGATAATATTATCGCTTTGCCATGATAGAAAACCTAAACTTTTTAACTCCTCTTTCGAAGCAGTATTCGGGTCAAAATAAAATAATTCGGACTCATTTACAGTATAAGTCTTTTCAGGATATTGAAATTTATAATCTTTTGCATATTCCTTTTTAGGGATATTAATAAACTCTTTAATATGTTCGAATTCTTCTTGAGACAAATCTTTAACCCTTAACATATCTTCTGGTTTATAAAACTTCCACTCTTTTTCGCGATATTGTAAAATGCCGTTAACCGAGCGTGGCGAAAGTCCTAAACAAAGAAGCTGGTCAGCATCAGCGGTATTTGGGTCAAAACTTAAAGGTGTTTTTGAAAAGTCGGGGGTTTGATATTCAATAAATCTGTCAATATCTTTCTCGAATTCAGTAAAATCAACACGTTTATTTTGTTTTGTGTTATTTACTGTAATCCTAATATAAACTATTATCACAAGAATAAGTAGAAGGACTATTATTCCGTTTCGTTCTCGTTTCGAGAAATTAAAATATTCTTTTATAAAACCCTTCATCAGTTTTTTATTAATTACAATTACTAATTAATTATTTTTTATTTGGTTTATATTCCTTTTTGTTAAAAGAAAAATAATTATCTGCTTCCTTTTTCATTACTGGAGCAAGCAATACAATAGCAATAAGATTAGGTATAGTCATAAAAGTAATAA
>JAQVPT010000236.1 GCA_028701945.1 Bacteroidales bacterium | reverse complement strand
TTGAATGATCAAAATGTTGAATAAAAATCGAAGTTGGTTTAATCCATCACTTAAAATGGTGGTTTGTATTCCTTCTGGTAGTACAGAGGTCGAATTACGTGCCGTTCGAGATTCAGCAGAACATGCAGGTGGTCGTGAGGTTTACATGATATACGAACCAATGGCTGCAGCAGTAGGTATCGGAATAGATGTTGAAGCCCCCCAAGGTAATATGGTTGTCGATATCGGTGGCGGAACTACCGAAATTGCTGTTATTTCTCTTGGTGTGATAGTATGTAACAGATCAATACGTATTGCAGGCGATGACTTTACTGACGATATACAAGAATACATGAGACGGCAACATAATATTAAAATCGGTGAAAGAACTGCCGAAGAAATAAAAATTAACGTTGGTGCTGCAATCCCAGAGCTCGAAAACCCTCCTGCTGACTATATCGTCAGAGGACCACACCAAATGACCGCTTTGCCAATTGAAATTCCAGTTTCATACCAAGAAATTGCTCATAGTCTCGATAAATCTATTTCCAAAATAGAATCGGCTATTATGGCAGTACTTGAACTCACGCCACCAGAACTATATTCCGATATATATACAAGAGGGATTTTCCTTGCTGGTGGAGGTGCTTTACTTAGAGGCTTAGACAAACGACTATCTGACAAAACTAATATTCCTGTGCATATTGCAGATGACCCTCTACATGCTGTGGCTCGTGGAACAGGAATTTCACTTAAAAACGTAGATAAATTCCAGTTTTTGATACGATGATCTGATAAATGAAGAACTTATTAAACTTTATTGTAAAATATTTATACACAATCGTTTTCATATTATTCGAAATAATATGTTTTACTTTAATTTTTACTGCAAATAACTACCATAAAGTAAGTTTTTTAAACTCTTCAAATAGATTAACAGCAAGCATTACCGAACAATGGAGTGGTATTAATGAATACCTTAGTTTAAAACATACTAACGATAGCATAATCGCTGATAATCAGAAACTTAAAAATCAATTAGAGAGGTACAGAAAAGACAATATTCCTGCTATGGAAAGTAGCGGGTTCGAATATGTAGCAGCACGTGTTATAAGTGCGAACGTAAATTCAGTTAAAAATTTTTTAACAATAAATAAAGGTAAAAACCAAAAACTTAATCAGGAAATGGGAGTTATCGGAGCTAATGGCATAGTTGGGATAATTTATAGTTGTTCTGACAAATATGCTTCTGTTATGCCGATTATAAATCCTGAAATCAGAATAAGTGTAAAATTAAAGAAGAACGAATATTTTGGCTCTTTATCATGGGATGGAGAAAACAATAATATAGCTATACTTAATGAAATTCCAGATTATGTCAATCTTAACTTGGGAGACGAAGTTGTAACAAGTGGGCACTCATCAATATTTCCTGAAGGAATACCCGTAGGAGTAATAAACTCTTTTTCAAAAGACAAATCAAGCGGCTTTTACAAAATACTGATAGATTTATATACCGACTACAATAATATAAACTATGTGTATGTCATAATTAACAATAATTATTACGAACAAATAGAAATAAAAAACACAATTACTGAGGAAAATGATTAAACAAAACATTCGATACATATTACTCTTTTTTGTCTCTGTTTTAGTTCAGACCTTAATTTTAGACAGAATATACATAACTAATTATTTTTCAGTGTCTGTATATTGTTTATTCATCCTCTTATTACCTGTGAATACAAATAAATATATGGTAATGGCATTGGCGTTTTTATTAGGTTTAAGTGTAGATATTTTTAACTCAACCCAAGGCTTGCACGCTGCAGCCGCTGTGTTAATCGCATATTTAAGACCTTATGTATTAAGAGTTTTCTCACCACGCGACGATTATGAACCAACCAAAGATTTATCCGTTCGAAATTATGGTTGGTTTTGGTTTATAAAGTATGCGGCAATATTGATATTTATCCATCATTTATTTTTATTCTATTTAGAAATATTTAGTTTCTCTTTTTTCTTTTTTACTTTATTAAGGGTAGTATTAAGTACTTTAATAAGTTTAATTATTGTAAGTTTGGGGCACTTTCTGTTTGTTAGGGAGTAATTATGAAAAAAACTGGAGAAAGAAAATATGCAATTATTGGGATTGTGCTTGTCCTTTTCATAATAATATGGATAAAACTTTTTAATCTTCAGATACTAGACATATCATTAAAAATATCTTCAGACAACAATTCGCAACGCAAGCTTGTTATTTACCCATCAAGAGGACTCATATATGACCGTAACGGGGTGCTACTTGTGTCTAACGAGGCAGCTTATGACTTGATGCTTATTCCTATGAATATGAAAGAGTTTGATACGCTTTCTCTTTGTTTGGACTTAAGTATCAGTATTGAAAGTTTTTATAACCGCTTGAATTACTGCCGTGAATACTCTCGATATAGACCATCTTTGTTTTTTAAACAAGTTACGGCACAACAATATGCGATATTACAAGAACACATGTATAAATATCCTGGCTTTCTTGTGCAAAACCGAACACTTCGACGGTACAAAGAAGGTATAGCTGCACATATACTTGGAGATGTTGGTGAAGTAAACTTAGAAATTTTAGAAACTGATTCATATTACACTGGAGGAGATTATACTGGCAAAAGTGGAGTAGAAAAATATTATGAAAAAGACCTACGTGGTAAAAAAGGTATTAAAGTATATTTGGTTGACGTCTTTAGTAATATTAAAGACTCATATATGAATGGGAAATATGATACCTTACCCGAACCAGGCAAAGATCTTACACTTACAATTGATGCCGAATTACAGCGGTATGGTGAGTATTTGATGAAAAACAAAATTGGTAGCATTGTGGCAATAGAACCAGCAAGTGGAGAAATACTTTCGCTTGTTTCAAGTCCAAGTTATGATCCTCAATTGCTTGTTGGACGAAATAGAGGAAACAACTATGACAGTTTGATTAATGAGAAAAGCAGGCCATTAATAAATCGAGCGATATCCTCTACTTATCCCCCTGGTTCAATTTTTAAATTGGCAATAGCAATTATTGGACTACAAGAAGGGGTTTTAAAACCACACACTTCTTATCCCTGCGACAAGTCAACTGTAGGCTGTCACGGGCATCCTCCCGCAAACGGAGTGGCAAAAGCTATACAGTATTCTTGCAATCCTTATTTTTATTTTGTTTTCAAAACACTTGTACAAAGAGGCATTGAAAAAAGCATATTCCGTGATTCAAGAATAGGACTCAATATGTGGAAAGATAAAATTGTAGCTTTAGGTTTCGATCGTGCTTATGATATTGGAATCCCTGGAGTAAACAAAGGTCAAATCCCAGGCTCTGATTTTTATGACAAACTTTATGGTAAACACCGATGGGCTTTTAGCACTATCTATTCTCTTGGAATTGGACAAGGAGAACTCCTAATTTCTCCTTTGCAAATGTCAAATTTTTGTGCTATAATCGCTAACAGAGGGTTTTATTATAATCCACATATTGTTAAAAAAATTGATGGCGATTTGGTAAAAGGCACTAATACCCAAAAAGTATTTACTCCTTTTGATAAAAACTATTTTGAATTAGTAGCCAACGGTATGGAGAATGTCGTAAATGAAGAATTTGGAACTGGGTATTACGCAAGAATAAACAATATAAGAGTTTGTGGTAAAACTGGGACTGCAGAAAATCCGCACGGAGAAGACCACTCAATCTTTGTTGCATTTGCCCCTAAAGACCAACCCCAAATTGCAATTGCTGTTTATGTCGAAAATGCAGGATTCGGTGGAGTTTGGGCAGCTCCCATAGCTCGATTGATGATAGAGCATTATATTAATGGCGAAGTTTCTGATAAAAAACTAGAAAAACGTATTGCTGAAGAAAATTTGATAAGTGAAAAAATAAAAAATGCTGAATAAGAGAGGAAACATATTAATAAATCTTGACTGGATAACTATTGCGATATATTTTATACTCGTTTTCCTTGGTTGGATAAATATTTACTCAGCAGTTTATGACGAAAATCATTCAAACATTTTTGACTTTTCTCAGAGATATGGAAAACAACTAGTTTGGATTGGAGCTTCAATTTTTATTATATTTATAGTACTAATTATTGACAGCAAATTCTATTCTGCTTTTGCATATCCATTTTATGGTGTCGGCATTTTATTACTTGTTTTAGTATTGTTCTTAGGAATTGAAGTTAATAGTTCAAGATCATGGTTCGAAATTGGCTCATTCCGAATGCAACCAGTAGAGTTCACTAAAATTACTATTTGTTTGGCACTAGCTCAATTTTTAAGTAGTTTAAGTTTTTCGTGGGAAAAACCTAAAAGTATCTTAATCCTTTTCATGTTATTAACGTTGCCCGTTTTATTAATATTTGTTCAGAATGACACTGGTTCGGCTCTTGTCTTTTTTTCTTTCGTTTTTGTCCTCTATCGTGAGGGATTAAATAAAGTATTGTTCATAACATCTTTTGCCCTAATTGCACTATTTATACTCGCACTTGTCACAAATTTAGAAGTATTGGTAATAACAATTTTACTTGCTAGTGTGGTGGGATATTTATTAACAAGTAGTCGAAATATTAAATCACAAATAATATTTTATTCTTTTCTACTATACGCTTCAGTTTCGATTGTGCTGATAAATTATACGGATATATTTTTAAATAAAGAAATTGTTTTAATACTTATAAATGTTGGAGTAGTTGCACTGCAAATGTTGATAATGTATCTAATTAAAAGAAGTAAAACACTAATTCTTTTTGCAATATTATTGATAGGAGTAAGTGGATTTGTGTTTTCGGTTGATTATCTGTTTTACAATGTATTGCAAATTCATCAACAAAACAGGATTAATGAATTATTGGGAAAAAATGCTGACCCCTTAGGGGTTGGATATAATGTTAACCAATCTAGAATTGCAATTGGTTCGGGAGGATTAACCGGAAAAGGATTTTTGCAGGGTACACAAACCAAATACAATTTTGTGCCAGAACAAAGCACCGATTTTATTTTTTGCACTATTGGAGAAGAGTGGGGTTTTATTGGGACAAGTATTGTGTTGTTTTTATTTTTGTTTCTAATTATCAGAATAGTTATGCTGTCGGAGCGACAGAGGTCAAAATTTTCCCGAATTTATGGATATGGTGTAGCATCGATATTGTTTTTTCATGTTGCTGTAAATATTGGAATGACAATTGGACTCGCTCCTGTAATTGGAATACCTTTGCCGTTTTTTAGCTATGGTGGATCTTCGCTTTGGGCATTTACGATACTTTTGTTTATTTTCCTCAAGCTTGATGCAGACAGATTGCAAATTTTTAGATAAAGAGAGTCTATAAAACAATCTTACTCGTTTTGTGTTATATAAATAAAACAATATGAAAAAAGACATTGACATTGCAAGGCAGGCAAAAATGCTTCATATCGAAGAAATTGCCGCAAAATTAGGTATTGATAAAGATATTATTGAAACTTATGGAAAATATAAGGCAAAATTACCTTTATCGCTTATCGATGATGCAAAAGTTAATAAAAACAAGCTAATTCTAGTAACTGCGATTACCCCAACTCCTGCAGGAGAAGGTAAAACCACAACCTCTATTGGCCTTGCTCAAGCAATGAATAAATTAGGACATAAAACAACTGTTGTATTGCGAGAACCTTCGTTGGGTCCTGTTTTTGGAATCAAAGGCGGAGCAGCTGGCGGTGGTTATTCGCAAGTTATTCCAATGGAAGATATTAACCTTCATTTCACTGGTGATCTTGCTGCAATTGAGAAATCACATAATTTACTATCTGCCCTTATTGATAATAATTTACAAAGTAAAACACGTAAGTTGGGT
>JAQVPT010000235.1 GCA_028701945.1 Bacteroidales bacterium | reverse complement strand
AATAATTAACTAGAAGCTGATTAAAAATTAAGGCATACTACATTAAAAAAAGAGGTTCAAATTTGAACCTCTTTTTGTCTAATAAATTACGGATTTTTATATTTGTTTACAAGCCTCGTTGTAATGGTCTGAGTGAAATATCAATATAATGGTCAGTAAAATATTCTTTTATAGCCCCAAAACTGGAAAATGTGTTGTCCTTATTTTATTTGTTATTATACCTGTCAAGTTTAATTTCAAACTTTATCTTGTTAGCAAAACAACATATTGGATATTTTAATTATTTTTTGTTTGTGCAAGGTACAAAATCTTTTCATTGCCGTAATCAGGGCAATATTTTTCAACAATTTATATTATCCAATTACTCTAGATTTTTTGCATCTTTTACTTTTTCTTTCAGTAAAGCAATTTTTAATACATCTTGAATTGTTGAAACGTAATTGAATTTTACGCCTTTTATATAGATATCTTTAATTTCGGATATGTCTTTTTTATTGTCTTCGGAAAGTATTATTTCGTTGATGCCTGCACGTTTAGCAGCAAGTATTTTTTCTTTAATTCCGCCAACTGGTAATACTTTTCCTCTTAGTGTTATTTCGCCAGTCATTGCAATGTTTTTCTTAATTTTACGTTGCGTATAAGCTGAGGCTAGTGCTGTTGCCATTGTAATACCTGCTGAAGGTCCGTCTTTAGGGATTGCTCCTTCGGGTACGTGTAGGTGAACATTCCATGTTTCAAATACCTTATCGTCAATTTCTAGTATATCAGAATGTGATTTAATGTACTCGAGAGCAATTGTTGCAGATTCTTTCATTACATCGCCTAAATTACCAGTAATTGTCAAATTACCTTTACCTTTTGACAAGCTGGTTTCGATATAAAGAATTTCTCCACCTACAGCAGTCCATGCAAGTCCAGTAACAACACCTGCAATTTCTTCGTCTTTATGCTTTTCTTTTTGGAACTGGGCAACTCCCAAATATTCTGTTATGTGTTCTTCTCCGATCTTTTCAGGAATGGCTTCATCAAGTCCGACTTTTCTTGCGATTCGGCGAGAAAGCTTTGCAATATTTTTATCAAGACCTCTAACACCCGATTCGCGAGTATAGTCTTCAATAATTTTAACTATTGCATTATCTTCAATCTTTATTTTAATATTATTTATTCCATGATTATCAAATTGCTTTGGTATAAGATGTTTTTTTGCAATTTGCAATTTCTCTTCAACGATATAACCACTTACGTCAATAAGTTCCATGCGGTCTCGCAGTGCAGGGCTAATTGTTGAGATTGTATTTGCAGTAGCAATAAACATAACTTTCGACAAGTCGTATTCTACTTCGAGAAAGTTATCATGGAATTCAGTGTTTTGCTCAGGATCTAAAACTTCAAGTAGTGCTGATGAAGGATCTCCTCTAAAATCGCTACCAACTTTATCAATTTCATCGAGTACAAAAACTGGATTAGATGATTTTGCTTTTTTAATATTTTGCAATATTCGTCCTGGCATTGCTCCAATATAAGTTTTACGATGACCTCTAATTTCAGATTCATCATGAACACCACCAAGTGACATTCTGACATACTTTCTGTCTAAAGCTCTAGCAATACTTTTTCCTAATGATGTCTTTCCAACCCCAGGAGGTCCGTAAAGACATAAAATAGGCGATTTAAGGTCTCCTTTTAGCTTTAGCACAGCTAAGTGTTCTAATATTCGGTCTTTAACATTGTCGAGGCCATAATGATCTTCATCAAGAATTTTTTTCGCTCTTTTTAAATCAAAATTATCTTTTGTATATTCACTCCATGGAAGATCGAGCATGGTATGTAAATAATTAATTTGAACCGAAAATTCTGCAGATGCTGGATTCAAATGGTCTAATTTTTTTAACTCTTTTTCAAAATGATTTGATATTTCTTTAGTCCATTTTTTCTTTGAAGCTCGTTCTTCAAGTTCTTTTTTCTCTTGTTCTGCTGGTCCACCACCAAGCTCTTGCTGTATGGTTTTCATTTGTTGATGAAGCAAGTACTCTTTTTGCTGCTTATCAAGTTCTTTTTTTACTTTAGTTTGAATATCATATTTTAATTCAAGCATCTGAACTTGATTTGATAAGTACTCTAACAATTTTACAGCTCGTTTGCTAATATCTCCAATTTCAAGCAATTTTTGTTTATCAGCAGGCTGAATATCACTGTTTGAACAGATAAAGTTTATCAAAAAAGAAGAGTTGTCGATATTTTTTATTGCAAATGACACTTCATGAGGAATTGAGGCACTAAGTTTTACAATTTTTAATGATAAATCTTTTAATGAAGAAACAATTGCTTGAAAATTTTTATCGTCTGAATTTGTCTTATTTTCAGGCACATAACTAACTTTAGCTTTATAAAAAGGATCTGTTTGAGTTATTTCTTCAATCTCGAAACGTTTTTTACCTTGTATTATAACCGATACTGTATTGTCGGGCATTTCGATAACTTTGAGTATCTCAGCAATCGTTCCTACTTTATAAAGATCTTCGGGTTTTGGTTGTTCAACTTCAGCTTGTTTTTGAGATACAGCTCCAAATATTTTAGTTCCACTCTGGATACTTCTAATAAGCTTAGATGAGCTTTCACGCCCAATGGTAAGCGGAATAACAACACCAGGAAATAATACGGTATTTCTTAATGGCAATATCGGAATTTCGTTAGGATATATTTTGTCTTTTTCGTTTTCGTCAAAAACATTTGTAACTATCGGAATTATGTCAGTGTCTTGCTCGTCGCTTCCCTGTATCATGTTAAATAGATCGTTGTTTTTTATTTGTCCCATAATTTACTGTCAAAATGGCATTAAAGCGTTTGTAATAATGTTTAGATAGATATTGGCAATACTTGTGCCAATACTTTGTGCTTGTAGGAAAACTCTAATAAGTATCGTTGTGTTTTCAAATACTTGATTGTAAGTTTCTTTTCTCGCAAGCACTATTTAAACACTTATTTAGAACAAATGTTTAGAATTTGCGGTAAACCGAAGTTTGTTCAAATATATGTTCGAAAATGTCTTTATCTATTTGGGTAAGTTCTATGTTCCGACGCATCATTACTTTTTCCATCACATCAAAAGCTGTATTAAGTTTATATTCGCTTAAACCAGCATGTCCGCCCCAAGAAAATGAGGGAATAAAATTACGAGGGAATCCACTTCCAAAAATATTTGCAGAAACTCCTATGACTGTTCCAGTATTAAACATTGTATTGATGGCACACTTAGAATGATCCCCCATCATTAAACCACAAAATTGTAGTCCAGTATTCTTAAATCTTTCGCTTTCGTAATCCCAAAGTTTAACGATAGCATAATTATTTTTTAGGTTTGAATTATTGCTATCTGCTCCAATATTACACCATTCGCCAATCACAGCATTTCCGAGAAATCCGTCATGAGCTTTATTTGAAAATGCAAAAAATACAGAGTTATTTATTTCTCCTCCAACTTTACATCCTGGACCAATTGTGGTGGATCCATATATTTTGGCTCCCATTTTTATTTCAGAGTTTTCACATATTGCAAATGGACCTCTAA
Source organism: Bacteroidales bacterium (assembly GCA_028701945.1). Classification (GTDB taxonomy): domain Bacteria; phylum Bacteroidota; class Bacteroidia; order Bacteroidales; family ML635J-15; genus Bact-19. Next base: position 2,290 of record JAQVPT010000235.1, on the reverse strand, counting down.
TATGCGAGCCTTCCATTATTTTTGCATTTGTCCCAATATAAACAGGACCATCATTTGTGTTTATTGTTACACATTCAACAAAGCAACCGTCTTCAACAAAGATTGGATGCTTTCCAAAAACTGTATTTGTCGAAGAAAGTTTGGCAGATTTCCTACCAGAGCAAATTATATTATAGTCTTCTGCAATCATCTGACCATTAAGACTAAAAACATCTGTATTTGATTGTATTATTGTTAAGTCTTGATTGTATTCTATATGGTTTTCTGGAATAATATCAATGTTTTTAGTTGATAGAGTATAAGCAATAACTTTTCCGTTTTTTGTTAGTGCTGCCTCTTTAAGATTTTTAAGAGACGAAATAAAGTTTTGGTTGGGAATTACATTCGCTTGAACAAGTATCGAATTAGGAGTAATTGAGTACGAATATTTATTTTGGAGATATGGTTCTGTAATAATGCCTGGCTCTACTCCTGTGAGTGTTTTCCACTTTTCTCTGATAGTCAGTATTCCAACTCTATAATCTGCAACAGAACGAGTATAAGTAAGCGGTAAAAAGCTCTTATAAAGCTCTTTGTCTGATAAGATAATATTCATAGTTTAATATAATTGATATATTTCAAAGATAAAAAAAAGCTCCCAATAAAGGAGCTTTTTTTTTATATTATTATGAAAACTAGTTTTTGCTTTCTTTTCTTTGGTCGAGATGTTTTTGGTAACGATTACGGAATTTATCAACTCTACCAGCAGTATCAACAAGTTTAATTTTACCTGTATAGAAAGGGTGAGAAGTGTTTGAAATCTCAAGTTTGTACAATGGATATTCAACACCATCTACTTCAATAGTTTCTTTTGTATTCGCTGTTGATTTAGTGATAAAAACATTATCGTTTGACATGTCTTTAAATGCCACTAACCTATAATTTTCAGGATGCATATCTTTTTTCATCTTCTTAAAATTTTAAAACTTTTCTACATTTGGGCTGCAAAGATAAGCATGATTATTTAATTACCAAACAAATTATCAACTATTTTACATGCCGTCATCAGCTCCTTCCATTGTTTGTTCTCTGCCATTGTCACTTCTTTTCTTAAAATCATTAATTTTATATGTAACTGAAATGTTAAACATTGGCATTTTAGGTTGTCTTATGCTATACGAATATATATTTGGAGTCTCTGTTATAGATTCTCGTTTCATTGTTAAAAATACATTACGTACATTTATGCTAACAGCAAGTTTTCTATCAAGGAATTCTTGTCTCACACCAATATTTGCCATCCACATTGCTTCGCTACGACTTTGTGCCGAAATTGAGGGACCTCTGTAAAAAGCTCCTACCTGAATACTTGTTCCAGATTTTTTTAATCGAAAAGTGTTGTTTAGACGAGTTCGCCACGTAATAGTATTGTTAGAGCTATATTGCTCAGATATTATTTCATAATAATAAACCGTTCCGCTTACATTCAAATTATACCAACTTGTAAGATTTAAATTAGCCATTAGTTCACCTCCTATTGAGAGATCCTCACCAATATTATCAAAAGTCATCACGTAAATTGACGGGTCTAATTCGTAAACTTCAGTAATACGGTCAATTTTATTGTAAGTTTGACGTGCATATCCTTCTAAAGAAACAAAGTTTGCTCCAAATTTCTTTTGGAAACTAAGATCGAAAGAGTTGGTATATTCAGGCACTAAATTTGGATTCCCTTGACGAATATTATTTGGGTCAACTATTTGAACAAATGGATCTAAATACCATGCTCTGGGTCTCTCTAAACGACGGCTGTAACTTGCTAACAATTGCATGTCTGCAGGAAGTTGATACGATAAGTGTACAGACGGAAAGAAATCAAATTTATTGTATTGCCATTTTTTATCGCTTTGGGTTTGATGGAATAACCTGTCAGTATATTCGGTTCGCAATCCAAACTGATATCCAAGTTTGTTCCAAAAATTGGAAAATATTAAATATCCAGACTGAATATTTTCTGAATATATATAGGGATTTATTCGTGTTGTGTCATCAGCCCACTCATCTGAAATTAATGTTTGAAACCGATAGTTGTTGTCTTCGGCTGAATATTTGATTTGGTAACCAGCTTCAAATTTAGCTTGTTTAAATAACGGGAGTACATAATCAGCTTTTCCAGTGAGCGTGTTTCCTTTACCTATTTCAATAGTTCGGTATTCAGATAATATGTTTCCTACTGGTATTTCGTTAGCATCAGTTTCAAATTCGTTGTAATGACTATCCTCATCACTGGTATCTCCCGAAATACTACCAT
>JAQVPT010000234.1 GCA_028701945.1 Bacteroidales bacterium | reverse complement strand
AGAGCAAAATACAAATCGGGACGAACAGTTTTTCCAGTTTGCCCAACCTGACGATCATGAGGTATAATTCCAGCATCAACCATTGCTCGTGAAGCGGAGACTTGAGCATTCAATACTTTTGCTAGAGATTGCAATTTCTCAAACCCTTCTTGATTACCAACTCCTCTGCCGCCAGAAATCAAAATTTTAGCTTCAGTAATGTCAATCATTCCTTTATTTTCAGCTACATTTTCGAGTATGCGTACTTTGAATTTAGATTTGTCGAAAACCGGTTTAAACTTAGTTATAGTTCCTTTTCTGCCCACTTCACGATCTGCTTTTTGCATCACACCTGGACGAACAGTGGACATTTGTGGACGATGGTCGGCACATGCAATAGTTGCCATCAAATTACCTCCAAACGCGGGACGAGTCATCATCAACTCACCTTCCTCAGAAATTTCTAAGCGGGTACAATCTGCTGTTAAACCTGTTGCTACTCTCGCAGATAATCTCGGACCTAAATCTCTGCCAATTGTGGTAGCACCTAAAAGAATAATGCTTGGCCTAAATTGGGTGATTACCTGAAATATTGCTTGAGAATACTGTTCAGTCAAATAATCTTTTAATTCAGGCTCATCGATGCAAATAACTTCATCGGCACCATACTCTATAAGCATTTGACTTTGATTGCTAATATTATGACCCGGAAATAAGGCGACAACTTTCTCGTTTAATTCACCTGCCAATTGTTTAGCTTTACCCAATAATTCTAAAGCCACGGGCTGAATGTTTCCATTTCGTTGTTCGATGAAAACATATACATTTTTATATTCTGATTTATCCATGATTTTAAAAATTAGTTAGGTTTAATAATAAATTTTTCTTTCATTTTGCTGATGATAATGCCAACAGCTTCTTCCGCTTCAACTTCAAAAACTTCCCCAGCACCTTTACGTCCCTTAGTGAATGATTTTTTTACTCTTGTCGGTGATCCTTTTAGACCAAGTTTTGCTTCATCAACATCAATTTTATCGGCACCCCAAACTTCCACATCTTTGTCGAAAGCCGTAATGATACCTGAAACAGTCATATATCTAGCTATATTTGCCGATGCCAAAACCGTAAGTACACAAGGCATTTCCGCTTCAAGCATTTGATAACCTTCCTCTGTTTCCTTTTTTATAGTTAGCAAATTATTTTGATTGTAATGTATATCAGCAACATAAGAAACCTGAGGTAATTGCAAGTGTTCGGCCATTTGAGGTCCCACTTGTGCAGTATCGCCATCAATAGCCTGACGACCAGCAATAATTAAATCGTAATCAATGTTTCGGAGTGCTCCAGCCAGTGCATTAGAAGTAGCTAATGTGTCGGCACCAGCAAATTTGCGGTCGGTCAATAAAATTGCTCGATCCACACCGAGTGCATAAGCCTCACGAAGTATATTTTCAGCCTGAGGTGGTCCCATTGTAATTACTGTAATGTGTGCATTGAATTCATCTTTAAGGCGTAGAGCCATTTCTAATCCGCCTTTATCATCTGGATTCATAATACTTGGAACACCATCTCGAATCATCGTTCCAGTTTCTGGATTTATTCTAATTTCTGTGGTGTCTGGAACCTGTTTGATACAAACTATTATTTTCATTTTTTCTTATTTTTCTTAATTCAAAATTGTTGATTTAAATCTTTTATATCAGATATCAACTTGTTTTATTTGAAAAGTTTAGCAGCAATTACCATACGTTGCACTTCAGAAGTTCCTTCATAAATTTCGGTAATTTTAGCATCACGCATCATCCGCTCAACTGGATATTCTCGTGTATAGCCATATCCACCGTGAAACTGAACCGCTTTTGTAGTTACTTCCATTGCAACTTCTGAGGCATAAAGTTTACACATAGCCGCATCAACTGAATATGGAAGTTTCTCATCTTTTTTATATGCAGCAGCCCTAACCAATAAACGAGCAGCTTGAACTTTTGTTTCCAAATCTGCCATTTGAAATTGAGTATTTTGAAAAGCCGAAATAGGTCTCCCAAATTGTTTACGTTCCTTGGTATATTTGATGGTTTCGTCCATTGCTCCCTGAGCAATTCCTAAGGCCTGAGCTGCAATCCCAATACGTCCACCATCGAGGGTTTTCATAGCAATTCCAAATCCTTTTCCAATAGCACCTAATAGATTTTCTTTAGGTATTTCGCAGTTTTCGAAAACTAGTTCGCAAGTGGCAGAGCCTCTAATTCCTAATTTCTTTTCTTGTTTTCCAACGCTAAATCCTGGAGTCCCACTTTCAACAATAAATGCTGAAATTCCTCTTGTACCTGCCGATTTGTCTGTCATTGCCATTATAATATATATATCAGCATAGCCAGCATTTGTAATAAAAATTTTCGAGCCATTCAAAATCCATTTTTCTCCAGCGTCAACCGCAAATGTTTGTTGCATGGCAGCATCTGTTCCAGCATTTGGTTCAGTTAGTCCAAATGCTCCAAGCCATTCGCCGCTGCTCAATTTGGGTAAATATTTCATTTTTTGCTCTTCGTTACCATTTTCCAAAATTGGAGCAATGCATAATGAGGTATGAGCCGAAACAATAACTCCTGTTGTGCCACAAACACGTGACAACTCTTCAACAGCCAAACTGTATAATTGATTTGTGCCACCTTGTCCGCCATATTGAACAGGAACAGGAATTCCCATTAATCCGATTTTTCCCATTTTTTTGACAGTTTCGACTGGAAATCTTTCTTCCTCATCTATTTCTGCCGCTATAGGTTTAACTTCTTTTTCTGCAAAATCTGTAATCATTTGTAGAAAAAGTTTTTCTCTATTTGTTAAGCTAAAATCCATAATAATTGGTTACTATTATTTATTTATATATCGTTTTTACTGTATAATTACATTTTGCGAAACTAACAATTTTTATCAACAAAAAGCATGATAATATATTGAAAACATAATGCTTTATAGCATAATTTTATTCAAATTTAAATAAATTGATAAAACAAGTGGGTAAAATATTAAAATACTCATTTCTAAGTACATGACAAAAATTTAAAAATATCTATTTCTGTTTGATATTTCACAATCTGCTTTTCTCGTTACTGCCACAATTTGGTTTTCGACCACAATCTGGTTTTCGAGTAACTAGAAAACCAATACTTGTAAGCAAAAGTTTTATTTCACCCTTACTCCTTTGGGTTTATAACCAAAAATATAAAAATACCTAACGTGCTGAATTGTAGAGTTTTATGCAAGGCTTTTAGCATTGCTTATTAATGATGAATTGTTAATAAGTGATTAGTTTATAATTGATTAATAATTTTTGTCATGTACTAAGTTTATTTGTAGAAAAAAAAACAGATATGTTTATGTCCTACGGACAAAACAGGGAGTGAATTGTTGTTTTTTATTGACATTGAAGTCCTACGGACTACAAAACAAAAATTGTATGCTAAAGTTTTAGATTTGTAAACTGTTTCTTTTGTCCGTAGGACATATATGTCAATAAAAAAACATACTCCTTAGTAAACTTTGCCCGTAGGGCATAAACTTGTGAGCAAAAGTTTTATTTCACCCTTACTCCTTTGGGTTTATAACCAAAAATAGAAAAATACCTAACGTGCTGAATGGTAGAGTTTTATGCAAGGCTTTTAGCATTGCTTATTAATGATGAATTGCTAATAAATGATTAGTTTATAATTGATTAATAATTTTTGTCATGTACTATATACTCATTTACAAAATATAGAAAGAATTGAAAAATCAACTCTTGTTGTAATGATAAAGCGTTTGTATGGCACACAAAACTGAAATATTCACAAATGGAAACATTAAAAGCATCGAAATCAAGAAACATGGACGAAAGGCGAAAAACATTTCCAAATTAGGTCTTTCTTACATCGCAAACGTATTGTTAAACTTTAAAAATCAGACCGATATAGATGTCTTTACAGTTTTGTCATGTACGGAATAAAAATTTAATCAATTTTATCGTTTAAACCAATTAATTCGACATCATACACAAGAATTGTATAGGGTGCAACAAGATTTCCGTCTCCGGGCACACCAAAAGCAAGGTGAGGCGGTAATATAAATCGGGCTTTGTCGCCAACTCTCATCATCATCAAGCCTTCGTTAAGACCAGTTTCTTCTTGATTATGTCCTAGATGCATAAATCTGTTGCCTGTTTTATCAGATAAATATAGTAAATCTCCGTTTAGTAGCATTGTGGTGTAAGAAAATTCGGCGATTTTTCCATCTTTAGATTTTTCTCCATCTCCATTTTTATAAATTTGATAATAAAGTCCAGAGCCAGAAACTTCCATATTCCATTTTCGCCTTTCTGCAAACTTATCTATAACAGTATTATCTATCTCAACAATGTTTTTATTCCACTCTAACAGTTCTTTTTCGTGTTCCTTTTTTACGACAGAGTATGGTAATGGTGTTGCTGTCTCATTGTTGGTTTGTTCATTATTGCATCCTATTATTATAAGTAAGGGAGTTAAGGTTAGAGCAAGTATTTTAATTATTTTCATAATCATTAATAATTGTAATTTTTCAGAATGCTTTTGTAATCCTGTAATGATTCAACGAATTTTTCGATAGTTTCTTGTAAAGATCCAAAACTTTCTCCTCCGGCAGCATTAATATGTCCGCCTCCATTAAAATATTTAGCTGAAAACTCATTAACAGAGAAACTTCCTTTTGATCGTAAACTAATTTTGACAAAATTATCACGTTGGATAAAAATTGCTGCGAAAATTATTCCTTTAACTGACAAAGGAAAATTTACGAAATTTTCAGTATCTCCAAATTTCTCTTTAAAATCTTTACGGTCTTGAGCAGTAATATAAATATATCCTGTTTTTAACTCAGGAATTATAACCATTCTATTGAGCATAACATGACCCATAAAACGCATACGATCCATTGTAAAACTGTTATAGACTCTATCATAAATAATATCTTTTTCTATGCCAAGTTTCAGTAATTCCGAAACTATCCTAAAAGTATTTGGATTCGACGAGTTAAAGCTAAAAGAACCTGTATCTGTCATTATACCTGTATACAAACAGCTTGCAATATCTTTATCTAGATATTGTTTTAGATAGGTGTTTTCAATTATTTCAAAAAGTAATCCTGCAGTAGAACAGTAACTTGTTTCCGAGAATAATAAATCTGTAAAATCTTCAGGATTTGGATGGTGGTCGATGAGTATTTTGTATGCGTCTGAATTATTAAATCTGTCTGAGACGTTTTTTATTCTGTTAAGAGCATTAAAATCAACTCCAATTAGCATATCAGCATCTTTAAATATATCTGGATTTGATTCGGTTTTTTTACCCAAACTTGTCAAATATTTACGCCCAGGCATCCAAAATAAAAATGATGGATATTGAGTTGGGCTTATAACGCTTGCGTTTTTACCTGCATTTCGTAAAACAAGGCATAGAGCAAGAGCCGAACCTATTGCATCTCCATCAGGATTGTAATGAGGAACAATAATGATATTTTCTGCATCTTTAATTTTTGATTCAAAAAGTTTTAATTCTTTAGAGTATTTAATGATATTTGACATATTTATATCTTCGTTTCAAAACCTTAAAAATAAGGTATTTTTTTTAAAGTGAGAAATAAAATATGTTTAATATCAATGTAATCAAAAAATGTTGAACGTAATTTGCACAAAAGGTAAGAATTGTCGATAGCAAATCGTTTTGAACATTCGAACAATCGAACAATGGAACAATCGAAGTAAAGAACAGAGAAAAGATTTGATGATTAGTTGATGTTATGATACAGAATCACTGGAACACAGAATCACAGAACCACAGTTTTATTTGAACAAGAGAACAGAAAAAAGTTCGCAGTTAAACGGTTCGCGGTTCACGGTT
>JAQVPT010000014.1 GCA_028701945.1 Bacteroidales bacterium | reverse complement strand
CCAGATTGTGTGCAGTATAACTCGAAGACCAGGTTGTGTGCAGTATAACTCGAAGACCAGGTTGTGTTCAGTATAACTCGAAGACCAGGATGTGTGCAGCATAACTCGAAGACCAGGTTGTGTGCAGTATAACTCGAAGACCAGGTTGTGTGCAGTATAACTCGAAGACCAGGATGTGTGCAGCATAACTCGAAGATTGGATTGCGGGCAGTAAAAATCAAAGATCAATACCATATGAATAACTCAAGAGTAAACACCAAACCAACTATGAATTACAACAATAACAAACAGAATAACAAAGTTTACACTTTCACTGAATAACTTAGCTTCGAGTTACTCGAAGCGAAATGTGTGAGTGAAATTTAAACTTTACTTTCTGAATACAATGGAGACCTACCAATCAATAATTACTTTAATCAAGCCTTTAATATCTTCATAATCTCTAGCAGAAGAATACAAGTAATCAGTTTGTGATTTAACTATTCCCGCATCTACAGGATTGTTATGAATGTAATTTTTCTTTTGTTTAAAAATAGAATTGCTAAAAATTTCTTTGGGATAAAAACCATCTTGCCAAACTTTGTAATTTATATTTCTTGAACTTTTTAATCCATAAAATTTAAAGACACTTAATTCTTTTACATAAAATCCCTCCGATTCCATTTTTCGAGTTATTTGAACTGATGTAAATTTCTTTAAATCTCTCATTATCTCTGACAACTTGTTTTTTTCATTTGATGATTTTGCAATTACATGTATATGACTAGGCATTATACAATAAGCATAAACCTCTAGTCCTTTATTCTCAATACAAAAATTAAAAGAATCAATAATTATTGATGCAAATTAATGTTTATTAAATAAATTTATCCTATTTACTATCGTAAAAGTCATAAAATAAGCTTTGCTCTCATTAAGTATTTTGTAGGATGGGGACATAACTTGATTTTAACAACATAAACAAAGGTAATGCTTTTATTCGGTTTTTTTATTTACTGCACACACTTAATGGTCTTCGAGTAACTCGAAGACCAGATTGTGTGCAGTATAACTCGAAGACCAGATTGCGGACAGTAAAGCTAACTCCAAATTGCGGGCAGTAAAATTAACTCGAAGACCAGATTGTGTATAATAATTTTTTTCATTAACAAAATTTTAAACATTAATACTTATATATTAATAGAAACTGCAATAATATTTTTACTTTTGCTTATAAATTAATAAAATCTAATACAATTATGAAAAAAATCAGTTTTATACTACTTGCAATATTATTAAGTGTAGGCAGTGTTTTTGCTCAAGGTCTTGAGCTTACCGATAAATTGCCAAACGACCCAAATGTTATCATAGGTACTTTGGATAATGGAATGAAGTATTATATAAGATCAAATGCTACTCCTGAAAAGAGAGCGGAATTTACACTTGTTGTTCATGCAGGTTCTATTCTTGAAGATGAAGATCAACTTGGACTAGCTCATTTTAACGAACACATGGCATTTAACGGATCAAAAAACTTTCCAAAGCATGAGTTAGTAAACTATTTAGAATCTTTAGGCATGAAATTCGGACCTGAGGTTAATGCCTATACTAGTTTTGATGAAACTGTTTATGGAATTAAAGTTCCTACCGACAGTTCAGAGTATGTCGATAAAGGATTATTGGTATTATATGACTGGGCTTCGCAACTTTCTATGGAAACCGAAGAAATAGATGCTGAACGTGGAGTTATTCACGAAGAATGGCGTATGGGTCAAGGAGCTATGGACAGAATGCAACGTAAATTTTTTGGTGTATTATTTCATAATTCTTTATATGCCGAAAGATTACCTATTGGTTCAATGGATGTTGTTGATAACTGCGATCCTGATGTACTTAGACGTTTTTATAATGATTGGTATCGTCCAGATTTAATGGCAGTTGTAGTTGTTGGTGATTTTGATGGTAAAGAAATGGAACAAAAAGTCATCAATCAATTTTCACAAATACCCAAACACAAAAATCCTAGAGAAAGATTTTTAGCCGATATTCCAGATCATGAAGAAACTCTTGTTTGTGTTGCAACAGACCCAGAATCTCCTGTTAGTATGATAGAGATTTTTTATAAGCATCCTACAAAAGCTACTGTTACAGTTGCTGATTATCGTGAAGATATGATTGCTATGTTGCTTAGCTCAATGATATCTAATAGATTAGCCGAGCTTACTCTTCAAGAAAACCCTCCTTTTGCACAAGGATTTGCTGCTTATACAGACTTTATCGGACCCAAAGCAGTTTTCTTAAGCATCGGGATTGTTCAAAATAATGATATTCAGAAAACCATGGAAGCACTGGTAGAAGAAAATCAAAGAATGAATCAGCATGGCTTTACATCAACAGAATTAGAAAGAGAAAAAGCTAATCTACTTAAAAGCATTGAAAAAATGTATAACGAAAGGGATAAGCAGAAATCGGAAAACTACGTTGAGGAATACAAAGCTAATTTTTTACCTCCACACAGTGCTTACCCTGGCATCGAGTATGAACATCAATTATTTAATAAGTATATTCCAGAGATTACTATCGAAGAGGTTAATGAATTTGCTTCTAAATTGATTATTGACAAAAATACTGTTGTTGTTGTTATGGCTCCCGAAAAAGAAGGTGTAAAAATTCCTTCAGAAAAGGAAGTTTTGGAAATGTATAAACAGGCTAATAAAAAAGAGGTAACCGCTTATGTAGATAAAGTTTCTGACAAACCACTTATAAGCAAAATGCCTGCAAAAGGGAAAGTCGCAAAAACTGCAAAAAACAAAGAACTAGATTACGAAACTTGGACACTAAAAAATGGTGTTAAGGTTGTAATAAAAACTACCGACTTTAAAGATGATGAGATTCTTTTCGAAGCAAAAAGTAAAGGTGGTTATTCACTATATGAAGCAAAAGATGATATCAATGCACAATATGCTGCCAGCATAGCTAATGAAAGCGGCCTTGGAGATTTTGATAAAGCAGAATTAACAAAATATATGTCAGGAAAAAATGCACATCTAAGATCGTACATTCGCGAAACTTCCGAAGGATTATCAGGAAGCAGCTCAGTTGACGACTTTGAAACTTTACTTCAAATGATACATGTGTCTTTTACAAATCCTAAACTTACACAATCTGCAACCACTTCTTTAATAAATAAAGAAAAAGGAATGATGGAAAACTCAATGTTAGATCCACAATCAGCATGGCAAGATACTTTGCAATGGACTATGAGTGCGTGCCATCCTCGCAGACAACCCACAACACCCGATATGTTGGATGAAATAGATTACAACCGCGTTAGATATATCTATAAACAACGTTTTGGAAACCCATCTGACTTTACTTTTTACTTTGTAGGAAATATAGATAAAAAAGCTGCGAAAAAACTTGTTGAACAATATCTTGGTTCGTTGCCAATAGTAAATCGTCCTGAGAACTTTAAAGATCTTGGCATTCGTCCTCCAAAAGGAGTTATTGAAAAAACAGTTTACAAAGGAAAAGATCCTAAATGTGTCGAAATTATTGCATTCCACGGCAATATGGATTATACATATAATAATAGATTGGAACTTGACGCAGTGTGTAAAATGCTATCAACCAGATTGTTAGAGGAAATTCGCGAGAAAGAAAGTGGAGTCTATTCTATCGGTGCTTATCCTTCGTCAACTAATATTCCTTACGAAAATTATAACGTATCGATTTTCTTTAGCTGCGACCCAGAGCGAGAAAAAGAGTTAGTAGGCAAAACTTTCGATATTATTAACGAAATCAAAGCAGAAGGAATTACTGAAAAAGATATCCAAAAAGTTATCGAGAAAGAAAAACGTGAGTTCGAAACAAGCGTTAGAGAAAACTCATATTGGAAAAATCTTGTAATGGAAGTAGAATCAGGAACTATGACAGTTGAAGATTATAACACATATCTCGAAAATGTAAATAATATTTCGGTACAAAGTATGAAAGCAGCAGCAAATAAATACTTTAACATGGACTCTTATCTAAGAATAAAATTATTACCAGAAAAATAGTAAAAACTTAAATAAATAAAAAAGACCATCTGTTCGCCAACTGGAAAATAGATGGTCTTTTTTATTGTTAATAATTGAGCGACCAGTTTTGTGTAAGCAGAGTATATCTTCTTGCACATACAACAAAAAGGAAAAACTTCTTTAAATATCATCAACAAGATTATGATTTTGACAAAATAGTACCTTACAAATTTGAAATTATTGATAGAAAAAAACAATATTACGACCATGAAATCACGGGAAATTAGTATAAAATAAATTATATAAATTTGGAATAAAAAAGTTGCATTTGCGAGTTGAATGTACCCGAAGGGATTTGTTTTTAAGTTTAATGGGTTTTGTCGGTAATTATAACTACTTTTGCAAACTTTTTAACACAGATTAAATTATATCAATGATTACAGTATCAAACTTAAAGATTCAATTTGGCAGTAAGCCTTTATTTCAAGATGTAAACCTAAAATTTTTACCAGGAAATTGCTATGGAGTTATTGGAGCAAATGGGGCAGGGAAATCCACATTTTTAAAAGCTATCAGTGGCGAATTAGATGCAACAGCAGGACATATTGGTCTTGGCCCAGGAGAACGCCTATCAGTATTAAGTCAGGACCATTTCGCATTTGACGAATACACAGTATTAGAGACAGTTTTAAGAGGACACGCTTTCTTGTGGGATATAATGCAGAAAAAGGAAGAAGTTTATGCAAGAACTGATTTTACGGAAGCAGATGGAGTTATTGCTGCCGATTTAGAAGCTAGGTTTGCTGACTTAAATGGTTGGAATGCTGAAAACGATGCGGCAATACTATTAAGTAATCTTGGAATAAAAGAGAAATTTCATTACGTATTAATGAAAGACATGTCAGGGAAGCAGAAAGTAAGAGTTTTGTTAGCTCAGGCATTATTTGGAAATCCTGATAATTTGCTTCTTGATGAGCCTACAAACGATTTAGATTTAGATACCGTGCAGTGGTTAGAGAAGTATTTATCAAATTATGAAAATACTGTACTAGTTGTTTCACACGATAGACACTTCTTAGATGCAATCAGCACACACACAGTTGATATTGACTATGGTCAGATCGAAATGTTTGCAGGAAATTATAGTTTTTGGTATGAAAGCAGTCAGTTAGCTCTGAGACAACAGTTGGCACAAAACAAAAAAGCAGAAGAAAGACGCAATGAACTATTAGAATTCATCGCACGGTTTAGTGCAAACGTTTCAAAATCAAAGCAAACAACAAGTAGAAAAAAGATGATTGAAAAACTAGACGTTGCTGAGATAAAACCTTCTAAAAGAAAATATCCAGGAATAATTTTTAATCCTTCACGAAAAGTTGGGGATAAGATTCTGGACGTAGAAAATTTACAAGCGAGTATTGACGGCAAAATCTTATTTAAAAATGTAAACTTTACCGCAAATAAAGATGATAAAATAGTTTTTCTATCGAGAGACCCACGAGCAATGACGGCATTGTTTGAAATTCTAAATGGTAATCAGAAACCAGAAAAAGGATCGTATGTATGGGGACAAACAATCACTACAGCATATTTGCCATTAAGTAATTCAGAGTTTTTTACAAAGGATTTAAACCTTTTTGATTGGCTATGCCAATATACAAATGAAACCACAGAACAGTATGTTAGAGGTTATTTAGGGAAAATGCTTTTTTCAGGTGAAGACTTATCTAAAAACGTTGGCGTTCTGTCTGGCGGAGAGAAAATGCGATGCATGATTTCAAAAATGATGCTTTTAGAAGCAAATGCTTTAATGTTAGATACTCCAACTAATCACCTTGACTTAGAGTCCATTCAAGCATTTAACAATAACCTCATCAAATATCCAGGTAATGTATTTTTAGCTTCTCATGACCACGAATTTATTCAAACGGTGTCAAACAGAATTATCGAATTAACTCCTAACGGCATTATTGATAAGTTAATGGATTATGACGATTACATCTACGATGATGATATTAAAGAATTAAAAGATAAAATGTATAAGGAGTAAGAAATTACGCCAAAAATATTTAGAGATATTTTATTCATCTTTATATTGAAACACATTATGTGGTAATGCTTTGCCTTTTATTTCAAGAACAACAATCCCATGGGCTACAACTTCTCTCGTAATATTTTCTTGTGTTGATAGCAGAAATGTTTCTTTTGTCCATAAATCTTTGATAGTATATTTTTTCGAGGCATCCAAGCCAACTGATTTTAGATTAAATGTAATTGTCTCATTATTTTCAGATCTATTTAATAAAGCAACTGCGACTTTGCCACTCATTGTTGAAATTAATGGTTTTGCCCAAATTTCCAATTCTCCATAATCTACTAATCTTCTTGCTTGATACACAAATGGACTTTGGTTTAGTGCGATAATATCTTTATTTGTAATAATCTCAATAGTTTCTTCACTCATATTTGTTAAGTCGTTACCAAGCAAAAGAGGTGAGTGCAGCATACACCACATGGAAAAGTGAGTTTTATCTTCTTCATAGCTCATTCCTCGACCAACTTGCAACATATCCATATCGTTATAATGACCTTTTGAAGCATAAATCCATAAATCTGCATTCAAATCAATTATTCTTAATATTGATTCAAAATCATTACTAATATCTCCCGATATTCGCCACGAATCTGCAATTTGTGTTACCCAATTACCAGGAAATTTCCATCGGCACACATTGTATATTGCGTTTGGTTTAATGGTTCTTATTAGTTCGCCAATCTTTGTATAACTAATTTGTTCATCTAATCCTAGCCATTCTCCACCGCACCAATCTATTTTGATAAAATCATAATCCCATTCTTTCAAAAACAGTTTCAAATCTTGTTCTTCATTTCCATAAAGCCCCATACCAACGCCGATGGTGTCGTTATCCCAATAAGAAGCACATGTGTTTATTCCTGCATCAGAATATATTCCTGCTTTTAATCCCTTAGAATGAATGTAATCAGCTAGTTCTTTCATCCCATTTGGAAATCGATCTTTGTGAAACATTAGTTGACCATACTCATCTCGCCCACCAAAAAAACCATCATCTACATTGATATATAAATAACCTGCATCTTTAAGTCCGGTGGAGAGCATTGCATCTGCTTGAGATTTGATAATATCCTCATTGATATTTACTCCATAGTTATTCCAACTTGCCCAACCCATTATTGGAGCTTTTGAATTATTTCCCAATGTACTTACCTTAAGCTCATTATAGGATTCATTCATTTCTTTTTTGCTAGTTTCTGTGATACAAGATACTGACATCAAAATCAAAAGACTTACAATTATTTTATCCATTTTATCTAATACTGCTATTAAGACAACAGGTTTATTATTTAACAATTCCTAATTTTTATTAAACATCTATTTAATCTCAATTTCTAGGTCTTTAATAGACATTCCTTTATGCAAATTACTACTATCTTCCAAAGATAATTCAATTTCATGAACTTTATTGAGATACAAATTTACATTAATAATAGTGTGATTTAGAGATTTGTCATTTAACACATTTTCCGCATCAGATGTTGAAATTAAGTATTCTTTTTTATTTACAAATAGTTTTAAAGGCTCAATATTATCACTCGAAAAAGTAATATTTATATCGTGTGACTCCTTTTCATTTTTAGTTAAATTCCATTTTATTTTTACAACTGTTGGTTTAGTAGAATAATAATCGTGCCCACTAAAACTGTGAAGTTTTGTTGCGTTATCCCAAGTTAAAACAAATGCACCCTCATTATTTGGAGATATTACATTTTTAGGAGTGTATAATAATTCGCCTTCATATTCTACGCCAATTACAGTAGCATATTTATTTCTGTTAATAATGTTGGTTAAGTCAAGCTCAACTCCCTTGTCCTTGATTTTACTTTGTAGTGATATACTTGAATCAGAAAGGAGATAGGCTTTTTTAAAATTGGAATTTAAACCTTCAATGATAAGTTTGTTGTTTTCTGGATAATTAATGATATGCAAATATAACTTTCCCTCTTTTGCAGTTATTACACCCCAGTCTTGAGCGTCTATCTTGGATACGCTTGTTCCATAAACAGCCTCGCCATTCTCTTTTAACCATTTGCCAATACTTTCCAGCACTTGTTGTTCGAAATGAACAATACTTCCATCGCCTTTGGGACCAATATTTAGTAAATAATTACCACCTAAACTTACAACATTTATTAAATCATGTATTTTCTCATTAATCTTTTCTTCTACACTCTGTCTTTCTTGCCACGAACGATAACCCCAAGTTTCATTAAACATGGATGCAGGAGTTTGCCATGGAACCCCCATTTTAAAATCAGGTTTAAGATTATCACCCATTACAACAAAATCGCCTTGGTCATTCCAAATTCTGCCGCTAATCATACAGTTTGGTTGTAATTCTTTTACAAGTGTTGCGACTACTTTACTTTGATTATATGTTGGAGAGCCCATATCAAACCAAATTTCTGAAACTTCACCATAATTAGTTAGCAACTCTTCAATCTGATTCAAATTATATTGATGATGCAAGGGAGGAATTGAGTCTGAATTTCGTACGGACACAAAAGGCATTGCTTCTTCGTAATCCCAATCAATCAAAGAAAAATACACGCCAAATTTAAGATTATGCCGTTTGCATGCTTCTGATAAATCTTTAAGGATATCTTTTTTATATGGAGTCGCATCAACAACATCAAATTCTGTGTATTTAGAATCGAACATGCAAAAGCCATCGTGATGTTTAGCCGTTATAATTATAGATTTCATACCTGCATCTTGAGCTAATAATGCAATCGAATCAACATTCCAATTAGTTGGATTAAACTGCATAGCTAGTTTGCGATATTCTTCGGTTGAAATTTTTGCATGAGCTTTTATTTGTTCGCTGTAACCTCCAATTTTTTCGCCATCCCAAACTCCTGCTGGTATAGAATAAAGTCCCCAATGAATAAACATAGAGAATTTTTGATTTTCCCAGTTAGTTAGTGCTTCACGGGCATCATTATTCTCCGTTTGTTCAATTTTTATGCTGTTCGTATTACAGGATATAGTTAATAAGAAAACACATCCTATTATTAGTATTTTAGAGGGAGAAGTTATATTCATTATTTTATTTTTAGTGATATTTTTAATAAAAACTATTCTGTACAATTATACAAAATAGCACTTAGAAAACCTATTTATGGAGTATTTTTAATGGTAAACAATAGCAGGTAACAGCATGTTTGCAGTAAACTGATTAAACCTAAACGGAGTACAGAGAACCGTTTACCCGATAAACCCTTTATTCATATGCGACCCATCACAAAATGGTTTGTTCTTAGAATGACCGCATCTGCACAAATATTTATCTTCGTTAACTTTCAAAATCTTCCCATCGCTGTTAACAAGGTCAACACTAGCTGGAATAAATAAAGGTCCATTCTCAGATATTACAACTTTTGGTTTTTGTTTGATGTCTTTTTCCATTTTATGAAAATCATTATTGTTTGTTCTTTTGGAGTCATTGTACCACCACGTTAACGCACTTGTAGGACAGGCTTCTACGGTTTTAATTATTTCGTCTGTAGATGCAGCATTAATTTTTACCCAGGGTCTTTCTCTTGGTTTGAATACTTCGGGTAACATTTTAAAACAGGTCGTTGCATGAATACATTCGCCCGGTTGCCACCTGACTGTAATCTCTCCGTTTGTGTATTCTTTAATAACTTTTGCCGCCATCTATATACGTTTTAGTAAAACATTACAAATATAATAATTTTTTGTTTCGCAATTGGCTAAGAGAATATTAAATCTGTAAAATAAAAAAATCAGACGTCCGATATTTTTTATCGAATGTATTAATTAAATTGTAAAAACTCACTTAAATTATTGTTGTCGGTAGATCAACTTTTATCTCCCAAAACTTAAAACAATTCACAATATCTCAAAAATATGCTTATTAATTTCATTTGTTTTGAGTTTTTTAAAAGGAGGCTAAAAGTCTATGTATCAATAACTTTTTCGTTTTTAGTCGTTTACAAACGAATGTTAAACGAAAGCAAATGTTTAAAAACCGACTCACAATTCTATATCGCCGCATCTTTGCATCGACAATGATTGACAACATGAAATCAATCGAGATTTGAAAATAAATTAAAAATTAAAAATTATGAATTCAAAAAATCATGTACAACTTATCGGGAATGTGGGAAGCGAACCTCTAATCAAAGAATTTAACAGTGGCAGAAAAATGGCTCGCTTTAGTATCGCTACAGATGATGTAAAAAAAGTTAACGGAAAATTCATTAAGCACACTCAATGGCACAACATTACAGTATGGAACAAAATTGCAGACATCGTGCAAACAAATATTAATATAGGTACAGAAGTGATTATCCAAGGTCGCGTAATAAATAATGAATTTCGTGACAAACAAGGAAACCTGAGAAAGATATCTGAAATTATTGGAGAAAGTTTGATTTTCAGAAATATTAAAAGCAACATTAGTGAAAGTAAAAGGAGAGCGTAAGGAAGTTCGGGGTTATCGGTTATCGGTTCTCAGTTAAAACAAAAAAGTAAACAATTAAAAAATAAATATTATGAATTTAAGAAACAACGTACAATTAATCGGAAATTTGGGTGCAGATCCAATTGTAAAAGAGATAAACAAAACATAAGTAGCAAACTTTAGCGTTGCAGTAAACGACAATTATAAGCCTAAAGGCTCTGACGAGTTTGTCGAAAAAACCTTGTGGTTCAACGTAGTTGCGTGGGATAGAATCGCTGAGAAAATTGAAAAAAAATGTGCAAAAGGTACAGAGGTGATAATTAACGGAAAACTAGAAAATAGAACTTACACCGACAAAGAGGGTGTAAAACGAATTGTTACCGAAGTGAGAGTAGATGAGATAATTTGTAGAGTGAAAGCAGCGTAAATCAGTTCGGGGTTCGCGGTTCACGGTTCGCAGTTCACGGTTCGGAGTTCACCGTTCTCAGTTCACGGTTATCGGTTCTCAGTTAAAACAAAAAAGTAAACAATTAAAAAATAAATATTATGAATTTAAGAAACAACGTATAATTAATCGGAAATTTGGGTGCAGATCCAATTGTAAAAGAGGTAAACAAAACAAAAGTAGCAAACTTTAGCGTTGTAGTAAACGACAATTATAAACCTAAAGGCTCTGACGAGTTTGTCGAAAAAACCTTGTGGTTCAACGTAGTTGCGTGGGATAGAATCGCTGAGAAAATTGAAAAAAAATGTTCCAAAGGTACAGAGGTGATAATTAACGGTAAACTAGAAAACAAATCATACACCGACAAAGAGGGTGTGAAACGATTTGTTACCGAAGTGAGAGTAGATGAGATTATTTGTAGAGCGAAAGCAGCGTAAATCAGTTCGGGGTTCGCGGTTCACGGTTCGCAGTTCACGGTTCGGAGTTCACGGTTCGGAGTTCACGGTTCTCAGTTCACGGTTCTCGGTTCTCAGTTAAAAACAAAAAAGTAAACAATTAAAAAATAAATATTATGAATTTAAGAAACAATGTACAATTAATCGGAAATTTGGGTGCAGATCCAATTGTAAAAGAGGTAAACAAAACAAAAGTAGCAAACTTTAGCGTTGCAGTAAACGACAATTATAAACCTAAAGGCTCTGACGAGTTTGTCGAAAAAACCTTGTGGTTCAACGTAGTTGCGTGGGATAGAATCGCAGAGAAAATTGAAAAAAAATGTTCCAAAGGTACAGAGGTGATAATTAACGGTAAACTAGAAAACAAATCATACACCGACAAAGAAGGCGTAAAACGAATTGTTACCGAAGTGAGAGTAGATGAGATAATTTGTAGAGTGAAAGCAGCGTAAATCAGTTCGGGGTTCGCGGTTCACGGTTCGCAGTTCACGGTTCGGAGTTCACGGTTCTCAGTTCACGGTTCTCGGTTCTCAGTTAAAAACAAAAAAGTAAACAATTAAAAAACAAATATTATGAATTTAAGAAACAACGTACAATTAATCGGAAATTTGGGTGCAGATCCAATCGTAAAAGAGGTAAACAAAACAAAAGTAGCAAACTTTAGCATTGCAGTAAACGACAACTATAAACCTAAAGACTCTAAAGAGTTTGTCGAAAAAACTTTGTGGTTCAACGTAGTTGCATGGGATAGAATCGCAGAGAAAATTGAAAAAAAATGTTCCAAAGGTACAGAGGTGATAATTAACGGTAAACTAGAAAACAAATCATACACCGACAAAGAAGGCGTAAAACGAATTGTTACCGAAGTGAGAGTAGATGAGATAATTTGTAGAGTGAAAGCAGCGTAAATGGTGATCAGTTTATCGGGTTATCGGTTAATCAGGTTATAGGTTAATCAGGTTATCAGGTTATCAGTTAAAAACAAAAAAGTAATCAATTAAAAACAAATATTATGAATTTAAAAAACAGAGTAATACTTATAGGTGAAGTTGTGGCAGAGCCGATATATAGAGAATTTATGCAAGGAAAAAGTTTAACAAGATTTTCGGTTAAAACAATTGACACATTCAAAAGAAACAACGAAGTTGTAAAAGAAACGATGTGGCACAATATTGCAGCTTGGAATGAAACGTCTCAAACAGCGAGAAAAAAACTTTTTGCAGGTTGCGAGGTTGTTGTTGACGGTCATCTTGTAAATAGAAAATATACTGACAAAACTGGAGAAATTCGTTTTATTACGGAGGTTGTGGCAGATACAATATTACTGCAAACCGCTAATAATAGCACTTGCCGAACAACCCTAAGAGCCTAAACTCTAAAAAAAAAACTCCGGCACAAAAATGTGACCGGAGTTTTTTTAATTAATATTTGATAACAACCATTTATAATTTATAATCATTTTCTTCTAAAAGATAATCTGCAACTCTACGTCTTGCGTCCTTTACGTTCACACCTTCGATGCAAGCGAGATCTTTCATAGCCTTATACATTTTGTCGGCCATTTCACCTTCTTCCATCGAATAAACAGCATCCATTTCATTTTTAGAAACAATTCCAGCAGCATCAAAAACAAAAACAGCAAGCATATCTTTATAAATATCAAGATTTTGTTTTAAATTATTGTCAGCTAGTTTTTTAATTCGAAGAGCAAGCGATTCGGCAGTATATATTTGTATCATAATATCGCTTATATTATTGATAACTTCTTGTTCTTGAAGCATGGATTTTCCAAATTTCTCTGAAACAGAATGAATAAGTATAAGAGCCGCTTTTTTAAAATTTCTTATATATCTCAATTTTTGATCAAAAAATGATTCCCCTTCAATTTTATTTTCGCGACAATTGTCCATTTTTTGATATAAATTTTCAGCAACACCTTTCATATCAAAATCGCCTTTCATTCCTCGTTTTATTGCCGTTTCAACTAATAAAAGACGATTTATTTCGTTTGTTCCTTCAAAAATTCTATTAATTCTTGAATCGCGATAAGATTTATCAGTATTCATTTCGGCAGAATATCCCATTCCCCCATGAATTTGTACGGCCTCATCAACTACAAAATCAAGAACTTCGGAACCATAAACTTTAAGTAATGCAGCTTCAACTGCATAATGGCTAATTGCATCAACAGAAGCCAGTCCTTTATCCATACCGCTAGCTTTAAGCTCTGTCATCATATCGTCGATATCGCTACTAACTCTATAAATTGACGATTCGAGAGCAAAGGTTCTTATAGCCTGCTCAGCTATTTTATGTTTAATTGCTCCAAAAGTCGAAATTAAGACGCCAAACTGCTTGCGTTCATTAGCATATTTAATAGAATCGCTAGTTGATTTTTTAGATGCCCCAATAACGTTAGCACCTAATTTAATACGTCCCATGTGAAGAATGCTCAAAGCAATACGGAAACCCATACCACCGCGGCCAATCAAGTTTTCGACAGGAACTTTTACATCATTATAATAGATTTGAGCTGTAGAAGAACCTTTTATTCCCATTTTATGCTCATCCTGTCCAATTACAACACCTTCCATATCATGCTCAACAATAAAAGCACTCAAGACTCTATCTTTAGCAATCTTTGCAAAAACAACATGAGTATTAGCAAATCCAGCATTTGTAATCCACATTTTTTGTCCGTTGAGAATATAATGTTTGCCATCTTCTGATAAAATAGCATTTGTTTTTCCAGAATTTGCATCCGATCCCGCATTAGGTTCTGTTAAACAATATGCACCAATAAACTCACCACTAGCAAGTTTAGTAACATATTTTTGTCTTTGTTCTTCGTTACCGTAATACATAATTGGTAAAGTCCCGATACCTGTCGAAGCCATGAATGCGACAGAAAAAGAATAACCTGCACCAATGTTCTCAGCAGCCAACATTTGAGTTACAAACGACTGCTCAAATCCTCCATATTCTTCGGGAATTGCAATTCCCATCAAACCAAGCTCACCAGCTTTTCTGACAGTTTGTGCCATTAGTTCACGGTCGCCTTTGTCTAATTCATCGGCAATTGGATAAACCTCTGTTTCAATGAAATCTTTAATTGTTTGAGCAATCATCAATTGTTCTTCATTGTATTCCTCAGGGATAAAAACATTTGTGGAACAAGTTTCTTTAACAAGAAATTCACCACTTTTTAAGTTCTTCATATTATTTATTTTTAGTTTAATTCTGATTTAATATTATGCAAAAATAAAAATTATTTTCAAATAGGGTTTCAAAATAGCGAAATTCAAATTTTTATTGTCAATTTTGCTTATCTCCTTAATTTGATATTTGTGATTATTGCACATCATTCAAATTGATTTATCACGGAACATATATCGCAAGCAACAATTCCTGCTGTTTCGGTTCGCAGTCTGCTATTACCTAGCGAAACAGGTACGAATCCAGTTTGTGTTGCCATCTTTATTTCGTCAGGAGTAAAATCTCCTTCGGGTCCAACAAGTACTATTACGCTTTTGTTTTTTTCTAATAAATGTCCTAAATATTTTTTATTTAAGTCATCTTCACAATGGGCAATAAATTTATGATCGTACTCAAAACTCTGATTTATAAACTTGTCGAAACTTATCTGTTCGTTAATTTTTGGATGATATGATTTATGAGATTGCTTCATTGCTGCTTCAGCAACTCTGTTGAGTCGTTCGGACTTAACAAGCTTACGTTCAGAGTTTTTAGATATAAGCGGTGTAATCTCATCAATACCAATTTCTGTAGCTTTTTCAATAAACCACTCAATACGGTCAATGCTTTTTGTAGGACATAAGGCTACATGCAAGCTGTAATTTCTCTTTCCAAGTCCTTCTTCGGGTTTTGATACTTGCAAAATTGTTTTCTTTTGATTTACCTCTATTATTTGACACTTGAATAAAAAGCCTCTCCCATCGGTAACGAAAACTACACTTCCAACACTAAGTCTTAAGACCTTCGCACAATGATATGCTTCTACTTGTCGTAATTCGTGAACTCCAATTTTTATTTCAGGATCGTAAAATAATCGCATGTTTTTTTTGTAAAACTAATAAATAATTGCAAAGTCCAGAAATGTAATTTGAGTAAAATTGTTGTTTAGCACTATATTGGTTAAGTATATTCCTTAAAAAACTGTATTTGTAATCTAAGTTCATTAAATTGGTTTAGTATTTTATTCGTATTTTGCTGATTTAATTCATCAATTCATTCTTATCTTAGAAAAAACTTAATCGTAAAATTCTCGTAATAAAACAATAAATGAAAACAATATGGAAATAAACATCAAAATAGGTATTAAAGGTTCCGAAAATAAAACTGTGAGTTTTGATGACACAGCAACAAAATATGGAAGCGGACTTGTTGAAGTTTTTGCAAGTCCTGCTATGATTGCTATTATGGAAAAAACATGTATGAACTCTGTTATGCCTTATTTACCAGAAGGATTTGGCACCGTAGGAACAAAAGTTAACATTGTTCACACCAAAGCAACACCTGTTGGCATGAAAGTAATATGCAAATCTGAACTAATTGAAGTTGACCGCAAACGACTTGTTTTTGAAGTAATTGCCAATGATGAAAATGGTGAAATCGGACGAGGACAACATGAACGCTTTATTATTGAAATTGAAAAATTTACTAATAACATTTAAAACTCAATAAAACAATCACAATTTAGTTTACGACACCACAGCATTGGTTGTTATAATGCATTACATGCTGGCCAGAAGTAAGATTTATACCCATATTTGTATAAAATTAAATTAATTCTTTCAATTCTTTCATTACTAATTCTTTTCCAGCATCTCTGTTTTTTCGTGCTGTTTCGGTAAAGTAGTTGTGACTCACAATAAATTTGTATTGCATTCTATTCCACTGTTCGATTGTATTAATTTTCCCTCTCTCAAACAACTCTCTAAAGAGGTTTTGTGATATTGGGATAAAATCTGGACGTCCTAAATAATCTAAATCTGCATCGCACATAATTTTTTCCAGGTGGTCTTTTGGTTTTGGAGGCATTTTTGTTGCCAGTATTAAACGTTTAACAGTTTCAATTTGTTCGTCAGTGAATTTAAATTTTTGTAATGTTTGAGCTGCCATTTTAGCTCCAATCTCCTCGTTATTATCATAACTGACCATAAACCCAGCATCATGAAATAAAGCCGCACATTTCAGTAGTAGCATTTCTTCTTCACTCACACCTTCTTCTCTTGCAATATCTTCAACATTGTACAATACATTTATTGTGTGTTTAATATTGTGATAATATAAATTTGCGGGAAGGTTACGCTGAAGTTGATCCATGATATCTTCCTGCATCATCTTAAATTTTATGAATTGTAGTTTAACAATAAAGTCGCTATTAGGCGTTTGTCTATCAGCGTTAACAGACAATACTTTGCGCACTTCGTGCACAAAATACATTTCCATTTCACCTTTATATTTTACAGCTATTCTGCCTCTGTATTGGCAAACAAAAAAATCTTTAACATGCTTATATGTTTCTTCAGAGATATTAACTTTGTTAATTAATCCGTGGCTTTCCATTCTGCTGGCAATATTTACCGTATCGCCCCAAATATCATATTCAAGTTTTTTAGAGCCGACAACACCCGCAACTACAGGTCCAGAATGTATTCCTATACGTATTTCTAGCTTTAAATCACTTTCCTCATTAATACTTTTTATCTTTCTTTGCATTTCCAAAGCAGCCAAAACTACTTCAATTGGATTAGTAATATCTTTAGTGGGCATTCCGCCTGCACACATATAAGCATCACCAATTGTTTTTATTTTTTCTATGTTATAATCGGTAATAATTTTATCAAAACTTGAAAATATATGATTTAGATGTTTTATCAAATCTTCGGGTTTTGTTTTCTCAGCAATTTCGGTAAACCCCTGTATATCAGCAAACAACACGGTAACCATCTCATATTTCTGAGATTTTGCTTTACCTGTTTCACGTATTTCGTCAGCGGCATTTTGAGGAAGTAATTTTTTTACAAGCTGTTCGGTTTGCTCTTTCTGATATGCTAACTCATTTGTCCTATCTTCAACTAATTTTTCAAGGCTGTATCTTTCTTTTGCATGTCTCAATTCATTTAACTTTAATACTAAATAAATAATTGCAGCAAATACTATCAGATATATTATAAATGCATAAATGGTTCTGTAAAATGGAGCTTTAACTTCAAATTTTAGGCTAAGCTCGTTGCTTATATTTCCGTAAACATCTTTTGCTTGTACTTTAAAGGTATAATCTTTTTCAACTAAGGATGTATATTCTTTAAATGCCTCTGTTGTCCACGCTGACCAATCATCATCAAAACCTTCAAGCTTTACTCGATATAATATTTCTCCATAAGTGCTGTATGCTATTCCTGAGAAATCAAATCGTATTGTTTTGTCTTTAAAATCATAACTGATTTTTCTCTTAGAGATATCTTCATTTGCCGATATATGAATTACAGAATCTTTTCCTATTGTAATTACTCTTATGTAGCATGGAAAAGTTTCGACTAAAACTTTAGTTTTGCTTTTATTGTATTTTATCAAAGCATCTGAAGACCCAAACCATACAACACTATCGTTTTCGGGATAAATGCTCTCTATTACATACTCTGACAATTGCAAAAATGGTTTTACTAGACGAGTATATTTTTTATTTGCACCATTAAAAACCAAAACCCCTGTTTCTCTTTCATATCTGCCATCATAAATACAACTATACCATAAATTTTTTATTCCATCTTCAATAATTGGGTAAAGATGCTTGTCCCCGTTTTTAAAATCAAAATTTAATAATGTATCTAAAACAAATTCATTTGATGAGTAATTATAGCGACAAACTCCTTTACTGGTTGAAAACAGTGTGCCTTGAAAAGAATTAAAAACATCAATCCAATCAAATGCTTTGGGCAATCCACTTTTTTCATCGTAATGCGAAAAACTCACATCATTACTAACTCCACTGTAAAAACCTGTTTCAAATAATCCATCTCCATTAGTTCCCATCCAAACATTTCCAAAATAATCTTCGTTCATGCTTCTTATATTGTAATTTAAACCCTTTAGATATCCGAGTGTATCAATTTTCTGATTTTTTATATCTGCAATTAATAAACCATCTGACGAGCCTACTAGATATTTATTTTGAAAATAACTTAGTTTTAAAAAAGAATTGAACGAACCTTTCATAACAAGTTTTGCCTTCAAGTCATTTATCTCATAAATTCCTTCGTTGGTAAATGCGTAAAAACTATTTCCCAGTTCAATTAACTGCCAACACATAGCACGAATGCCCTCTATTTTATCAAAACGGAGCCGAAAATCAAAAACATTTCGTTCTTGATCATAAATGTTGCCATTATAATAACGATATACTCCGCTGGCAGTACCCAAATAGAGTTGATTTTTATATCGTTTTATTGAAATTACTGCCCCGTTAAAACCAAATGAGGATTCAAAAAAACTTAAATCAGAGTTTGCCTCTATTAGTGTTATTCCATTGTATGTTGTAAGCCAAACATGATTTTTGTTATCAACAAATATGTCTGTTATATGGTTGTCCATCAACCCATTATCACGACTAATCGAATAAATATAATTACCAGAAAGATCAATACAAACAATGCCTCCGTGCTGTGTTCCAACAATCAAAAGATTATTATTCATTAAACGAGCTAAACGATAACTATTAGCATTGATAAAGTCGTCAGCCTCAGTGTTAAATTTGGATAATTTGGAGTTCTTATAAATTAAAAAACCTTTATCATTTTTTGGTTTAATTAAAAAATCATTGTCATTAAGGACTATGATATCCATAATATCTATTCCTCTAAAAAGATTATAACCAGGATGTTTCTCAAATTTTTTGTTTTTCCACAAATAGATACCTCTGTTGTGCATATAAATCAGAACATGATCGTTTTGCTTATAAATATCAATTCCTTCAGCATTTGATTGTTCTAAAATAAGTGTGTCATTTTCATAAATTAGTAACTGATGAGACGTTGTAAAAAACACTTCATTCTCAAGTGCAACCACCTTTTGTACCTGTCCAGGTTTTAATTCTGAATAATAATCAATATTTTGTGTTGTTGTCAATCCATTTTCATGGTTTAATTTCCCAAATTGATTATACCCTCCATAATAAATCTCATTTTTTTTATTAATATCCATTACAGGCCGCCCCATTACTTTTATAAGTTGCCATGTGGTGTTATCAAACTCCATAATACCATTAGAGTTCCCAAAATACATAACATGATTTTGGTTTTGTAAAACGCTAAAGTTTTGACTCTCTTGTCCGTATTTTTTTGGTGAATAATTCTTTATCGCAGGAACACCATGTTCAAGGCTTTGTCCAATAAGAATTGTGCTTATAAATAAATGTAGAGAAACAATCAGAAAATATTTCATATTCCGAAAATGAATTTTAAACAAACTTAGTTTTAATTTGTAATTTATGCAAACCTATTTAATAATAATAATTATTTTTGATGAAAATATTATAATAATGTCTCAAGGAAAAGAAAACAAACCACATATTGGAATTTACGGAAAACGGAATGTAGGTAAAAGCTCATTAATAAATTTTATGGCAGGGCAAGAAATTTCAATTGTAGCTGATTTTAAAGGAACAACAACAGACCCTGTAAAAAGGTCATTTGAAATAACTGGGTTTGGTCCTGTAATTTTAATTGATACCGCTGGAATTGATGATGTTGGCGATGTTGGAAGATTGAGAATTGATAAAACTATTGCTACAATTGACAAAATTGATTTAGGGATAATACTAATAAATAATTATCAACTTGACGAGTATGACGAAAAAATCATAGCTGAATTAAAATCGTTTGATACACCTTTTTTTATTATTAATGGAAAATCTGACCTTATAATAATTGATACTAAAAGTAAGAAGGAGCTTAGTGTTAAGTACAATGCTGTTGTTTTAGATTTTTCGACAAAAAACGATGAAAACCCTGATAAAATCCTCAAAACAATACAAAGACTTATCCCAGATAGCAGTTGGAAAAGCAACTCTATGATTGGTGATATTGTTTCTTCAAGTGATATTGTTTTATTGATAACACCTATTGATATAGCTGCACCGCAGGGACGTTTAATTTTGCCACAAGTGCAAGTAATTCGCGATATTTTAGATAATGATTGTGTAGCAATTGTTCTTAAAGAAAAAGAAGTGGAAGGCTTTTTGCAAAAATCGGCAATTAAGCCAAAACTTGCTATAACCGATTCGCAAATATTCTCGCAAGCAGCAGCGGCAATCCCAAAAGATATTCCTCTCACAGGGTTTTCAGTAATATTGGCAAGGCATAAAGGTGATTTTGAAAACTATCTTAAAGGGACGCCAAAGCTATCAGAATTAAAAGATGACGATAAGGTATTGATACTTGAATCTTGTAGTCACCATGTTTCGTGTGAAGATATAGGGCGAGTTAAAATTCCAGATTGGCTCAGAAATTTTACAGGCAAAAAACTCAATTTTACAGTTGTCTCAGGTTTGGATAATATTCCGGGGAAAATTACAGATTATACAATTGTTATTCAGTGTGGTGGTTGTGTTCTAACACGAAAACAAATAATTTCTAGACTTAAACCTGCTGTAGATGCAGGTGTTCCAGTTACAAATTACGGAATGACAATTGCTTATATAAAAGGGATTTATGACCGAGCAGTTGAGCCATTTGTTAAAAATGCAAACAACAAAAACT
Organism: Bacteroidales bacterium; assembly: GCA_028701945.1. Lineage (GTDB taxonomy): Bacteria > Bacteroidota > Bacteroidia > Bacteroidales > ML635J-15 > Bact-19. Next base: position 1,859 of record JAQVPT010000014.1, on the reverse strand, counting down.
AATGCGTAAAATTGGTTTAATTTCAGATACTCATGGGAACATAGATTCCGAATGCTTAAAGTTTTTAGATGATGTAGATGAAATATGGCATGCTGGAGATATTGGTTCCGAGCAAATTTTAGATTTGCTCGAGAGCAAAAAACCAGTAAGAGCAGTTTACGGAAATATTGATGATACCAATATTCGTAAGCGAACCAAAGAAAATTTAAGATTTAATTGCGAAGGAATTGATGTTTGGATAACACATATAGGAGGATATCCAGGTCATTATGATATGAGAGTTAGAAATGAAATAATGATTAATCCGCCACGGCTTTTTATATCAGGGCACTCGCATATTTTAAAAATTATAAACGACAAAAAACTTGGTTTACTACATATTAATCCTGGTGCTGCTGGGAACAAAGGTTGGCATAAATTTGTTACTGTTATAAAGTTCATAATAAATAATGATCAAATATCAGATTTACAGGTGCTCGAGAAAAACCGAAAAATCTAAATATCATGGAAGAAAAATATGCAGAAAAAATATTGGATGTTAAAAGTTTAATCGAAAAATACGACGAGCCTAATTTTGCATGTGACAAGTTTTTTTATGAACAACATAATATTTATCCTTTTCTTGCTGTAATCCTTACCAGTGATGATCAGGGTAGCGTTTCTTACACAAAAGGGATTAAACGGTTTTGTAAAAAAAATTACATCAATTGTAAAGACTATCAAGTCTCTTCGGCAAATGAATTAATTAAGACAATCGAAAATCTCAATAATGACAAAACTGTACATGGGATTATGGTTATGTATCCTACTGGTTACGAAGAAAAAGATACAACATTTATGAACTTGATTGACCCAATGAAGGACGTAGAAGGATTGCATAATTCGTATCTAGGATATTTGGTTCAATATGAAAAATTTAGAGACCATGAACATCTCAAAAAACTTGTTATTCCACCTACAGCTAAAGGAATTTTAAGTATTATCAAACGATATTCAATCGACTATGAGGATTATTTCAATAAACACAACAAATATCCTGAAAACAATACTGAAAACCCTTTTGACCTTGAGGGGAAACGCATTACTGTTATTAATGACTCACTTGCAGTAGGACGTTCACTAGCACTAATGTTACTAAACGAAAATGCGTATGTTCAGGTTTGCCATCAATATACTCCATTTGAAAAAACTTTGGAATCGGTAAAAGAATCTAATATAATTATTTCGGCGGTTCCTTCTGCATCATTTATTATTCCAACAGATATTGTCCCTAAAAAATCAATTGTTATTGATATTTCTTTTGACGGTAATTTTGAGTATCCTTCTGTAATTGAGAAATGCTTTAAAATTGCTCCACGTTGGAATTTGGTATCCAAAGGGAATAGAATTAACGACATGACACTAAATAGACTAATATCTAATTTGCATTATCTTATTAATTGTTGTTTACCAGAATCAACCTTGTTGGAAATGCAAAAGATGTAAAAACTTGCATCTAAAAGCAATATGTTGCTAATTAATCATTGATATGTTTTTTCATTTATATCATAGTGAAACCATAAGGTATTAGTAAGTCAAATACGGGATTTGCAGAACATTTACATTTGCCGATTTTCTAGAACTATAAAGCAGATTTGTTTAGGTGATAACTTTTTATAAAAATCATTATAAAAAAAGGCTAAAAAACTGTACTTTTGATAAAAAATAAATTTTACCATTAAGCTTTAATTTTATGCAAAAGAAAATCAAATCAGCTTTAATCTCAGTTTATCACAAAGAGGGTCTTGATGTAATTGTCAAATGTCTTCATGATTATGGAGTGAAAATTTATTCAACAGGAGGTACGTTTAATTACATAA